>NZ_JAAHGU010000090.1:0-30156 GCF_010692685.1 Okeania sp. SIO2F5
GAATTGTGGGTCATAGCTGGGGAATATTTAGTTGAACTTGTCACAGATATGATCAATTTTAATCGGATGAAAAAGTTGAATTATCAAAGGGGATGAAAAGCTCTGTCAATGTTAAATAATATTTAATTATTTACCCGAAACCTCTTACCATTCATCCCATTCATCTGATTATTAAAAAAAAATTTTAATTGGCTTACATAAATGTTCTGAGCACAATTTAATTGAAAAATAAATCAACTTACTGTGATGGTGTGGGTTCGCGATCGCGAACCCATCGCCCTCACCAATAATGATGATTATCATCACAAATTCTCTCAAATTTTAACACTCACCTATAGCCTTTAAACCCCTATCTAACAATGTTTTTGAAGTGTTTGTCACCCCGTGAGCTTATAATATTTAACATTTATTAAGTTCTCAGGTGCAATGGCATTTTCTGTTGATGCCCACATTATGAATATAATTTAGAACTAGGATAAAATCTATCTGCTATGACTAATTGACTGCTATACTATTTACACTGATAGCTTCTTACACTGATAGCTTCCTGGTACAACAATCTCATCTTCAGCAATTTGCTAAATTAAAGCAGAAGTAGTATTTCCCAAATCATCGGTATCATAAGTACCATGATGGAAAGCTTGCCAGGTATAACTTCAGGCAATTTCTCCATTGGGAGGGATGTTTTCAAAGGAGACTTAGATTTGCCGAGAATCAGCATCTGAAGCATTAGGCATAGCAAAACCAAGGACAGATATAATACTAATAATTGAACTGACCAAGGTTTTGATTTTCATAAAACACTCCTTCAAATAATTGTTTAATCTGTGAACTCCTAAAGATAACAAAGACCTAATTCAATTTAAATAAGGTTCTAACTTATCTATTAACTGTTGTTTTGTCATAGCTCCTTCATCGGAGAGTAATAATTCTTGATTCCGAAATAGTCTAAAGGCAGGGACTCCTTCCACCTGATATTGCTTCACAATTTTAGACTTAGGATCGACTTCCATTTTCACTACTTTGAGGCGATCGCTATATTCAGTGGCCACTTTTTCCATTAAAGGGGACATTAGCCTACATGGGCCACACCAAGTAGCCCAAAAATAAGCTAATACAAGCTTTTCTGACTTGAGGATTTCAGTTTCAAACTGAGAATCATTAATGACAATAACGTTACTACTCACGTTTTTTCCGTTCCATAATTTGCTGACATTTTCTCACAAATGTTGTGGCTATTTATTTTATCAGAATTTGAGTAGGTCAAACTAAATATTTAAGATAACTGAAGCTAGTAAATTTCCCAAACCATCGCTTTCCCTATATCAATCCTTATTTTTAACTTATGTCTTTGTTTCTTTGACTAATGACTGTTTACTATCTGCAATAAAACTTTACATCCTAGATTCCGCACAAAGTCCTAACCTGAACCCTGGCTCTGATAGACTTTAACACTGGGAGAGCTAAATAAAAAAGTTTTCCTCAGCAGTTGGGAGGATAAAAATTCGTGGATAACGTAATTGGTTTAGAAATTATCGAAGTAGTAGAGCAAGCAGCGATCGCCTCTGCTCGTTGGATGGGAAAAGGTGAGAAAAATACTGCAGACCAAGTAGCTGTAGAAGCTATGCGGAAACGCATGAACCAAATTCATATGCGGGGCCGCATCGTGATTGGAGAAGGGGAGCGAGATGAAGCGCCCATGCTCTACATTGGGGAACAAGTAGGAATTTGTACTCAACCTAATGCCAGTGAGGTCTGTGACATAGAACAGCTAGTCGAGATTGACATAGCAGTTGACCCTTGCGAAGGAACAAACCTAGTTGCCTATGGTCAAAATGGTTCTATGGCAGTATTAGCTATTTCTGAAAAAGGTGGTCTATTAGCAGCACCAGATGTTTATATGAAAAAATTAGCAGCACCAGCAGTAGCTAAAAATCATGTAGATATAAACAAATCTGCTACTGAAAACCTCAAGATTATTTCAGACTGCATGGAACGTGCTGTTGACGAATTGGTCGTTGTAGTCATGGATCGCCCCCGTCATAAAGACCTAATTAATGAAATTCGTCAAGCAGGTGCCAGAGTTCGTCTAATTAGTGATGGTGACGTTTCTGCAGCAATTTCCTGTGCATTTTCTGGAACAAATATCCATGCTTTAATGGGTATTGGTGCAGCGCCAGAGGGAGTAATTTCTGCAGCAGCTATGCGTGCTTTAGGAGGCCATTTCCAAGGACAACTGATTTATGACCCAGCTATTGTCAAAACTGGTTTGATTGGAGAAAGCAAAGAAGATAACATGAAGCGACTCAAGGATATGGGTGTTGAAGATCCAGACAAAGTTTACAACGCTGAAGAGTTAGCTTCTGGAGAAACAGTGTTATTTGCAGCTTGTGGTATTACTCCTGGCACTCTGATGGAAGGAGTACGTTTCTTCCATAATGGTGCTCGTACCCAAAGTTTAGTTATTTCTTCTCAGTCAAAAACTGCTCGGTTCGTAGATACTGTGCATATGTTTGGAGAATCAAAAACACTGGAACTGAGATAGAAATTGATAAGCATTCAGCTATTAGTAGTTAACATTCAGCTTTTTAATTAATCAAGCTAGTTGATGTATTTTATCGTACAGTTTATGGCTAATGTCTGATGGCTGAATGCTTAGATAAATAGTATTAGGTAAATGGGGCATTACAAAATATCTCTGTTGAAAAATGACCTTTGAAAAATTACTGCTAAACAGTCAAAATTCATGGCTCATATCAATCAGGATAACCAGGGAATTATTAAAGTTTTGGGGGTAGGTTTTAAATTAAATATTTAGGCGGAAAAGAACTAACCATATATTAAACCTCCCTCAGTTTTTTCACAATTCTAATGATCTTCTGAAACAATATAAATTTTTTAGGCCATTTATCTGTAAAAATGCGCTTAATAATTGTTTTTCAGACCTTATTACACTGAATATTAAGTGCAACTTTATGAATAAATGGTATTAGACCTCATTTTTTAATTTAATTAAAAATCACAACAAATTAACAAAAGAAAAATTACATGAATATCGCAGTTGTAGGACTTAGCCACAAAACAGCACCGGTTGAAGTTCGAGAAAAATTAAGTATTCCAGAAACACAAATAGAAAATGCCATTACTCAATTATGTGGTGGAACTTATACTCAAGAAGTTGGCATTCTTAGTACCTGTAATCGTTTAGAAATTTATGTAGTTACTAATGAAATGCAGCCTGGTATTCGAGAAGTAACTCAGTTTCTTTCTGACTCTAGTAAAATACCTTTAAATTTACTTCGTCCACACCTATTTATGTTGCTCCATGAAGATTCTATTATGCACTTAATGCGAGTTGCTGCTGGATTAGATAGTCTGGTATTAGGTGAAGGACAAATTTTAGCTCAGGTGAAACAAACTCATAAACTCGGACAACAATATAAAGGTATTGGGCGTATTCTTAATCGTTTATTTAAGCAAGCTGTAACTGCTGGAAAAAGGGTTCGGACAGAAACAAGTATTGGTACTGGTGCTGTTTCTATTAGTTCTGCAGCGGTGGAATTAGCTCAAATGAAATTAGAGGATTTATCTAATTACCGAGTGGCTATTGTTGGTGCTGGTAAAATGTCAAAATTATTGGTGCAACATTTATTAGCTAAAGGTGCAAGCAATATATCAATTATTAATCGTTCTATCGGACGCGCTCAGGATTTAGCAAATAGTTTTAAAGATGCAAATATAAATGTTGATTCTATGTCAGAAATGAGTCAGGTTATTAGTAATTCTGATTTGGTATTTACTAGCACTGGGGCAACTGAACCAATTTTAGATAAGGCTAAATTAGAAGGAATTTTAGCTCCTAATCAATCTTTAATGTTGGTGGATATTTCCGTGCCTCGTAATATTGCTACTGATGTGAGTGAATTGGCAAATGTTCGTTGTTTTAATGTGGATGATTTGAAAGCTGTTGTTGCTCAAAATCAAGAAAGTCGTCGGCAGATGGCGATGGAGGCTGAGGTTTTATTGGAGGAAGAGGTAGAAGCTTTTGATGTTTGGTGGAGAAGTTTAGAGACGGTTCCTACTATTAATTCTTTACGACAAAAAATAGAGACTATTCGGGAGCAGGAATTAGAAAAAGCTTTATCTCGTTTAGGTTCAGAATTTGCGGAAAAACATCAAGAGGTAATTGAGGCTTTGACTAGGGGTATTGTGAATAAGATTTTGCATGACCCAATGGTGCAGTTACGGGCACAACAGGATATTGAAGCAAGGCGTCATGCGATGCAGACTTTACAACTTTTGTTTAATTTAGAACAAGAAATTAGTTCTGGGAAAGTTGTTTAGTTAGTGACTGAGTTTGTTAAGTAGGGTGTGCGTGGCGTACCCTATATTTTGCCTGTTCTTTACATTGAATAAAAAATCATGCGTAAGTCCTGACAACTCCCATTTTACTTATCTTATGATCTTTTTCTTTAACAGTAAGTAACATGACAAGTATAATTTACACATTCTGATTCTTATAAAGAAGTTTATGCCATATTTAAAAGCCAAGCATTTAACTGAAGCTGAGAAAAAGCGGGATGAGAAGGTAGCAAAGTCTACTCGTAATTTAGTCTTGATCAATGACAAAATTAAATTTCAGTCAGAAGAAGATTTAGAAAATTATATAGAGGAAAATTTTAACCAAATTTTACCAGGCTTAGTTTTGATTAAGCGTCAGCATACTATTAATACGCAAAGATGTGATTTACTATGCTCTATTAAATCAGTTAAGCAACCTGTGATAATTGAGTTAAAAAATGAAGAGGATAGGAATTTAATCTCTCAGCTTACTCGGTATAGGAAAGCTTTACTGATAGAAAAGCCTTTTCCAGAACAAATAGATTATTCATTACCTGTGAAATTAATAGCGATCGCTCCAACTTTTCACGAGGATAATTATACAGATCAAAAAGCTTCTAAATTCGAGAATGATTTTTGTCTGTGGGAGTTTAGTATTGATATTGAGCAGGGTAAAGATATTGCTCAATTTAATCTTTCAGGAAAAACTTATGATATTCCTTATCCTATATTTGGCTTCCCAGGAAAAATTTTAAACTCTGAATCTTATAGTAAAAGTTTACCGACTTTTGCTTGGGAATTTTATTTTAGACTAGACCAAAAATACAAGAAAGATTTTCAAGGGTTACGAAATAAATTGATTGCTCAACCAAAGATAAAAGAAATGGTTAGCACGAGCTATTGAAAAGTATTGTATGGAACAGGTGAGGGAAAAAATCATAAAAAGTTGGCAGAAATAACTAATACTCCTGGAAAAAATGTATGTTTATCTCTGTGGTTACCGATATCTGTAGATACAAAGTCAGACAGACCAGTAGAAAGATTTGGATTTGTTTTAAAAGATGCTAGTAATCCTTTATCTAATGATTCTGTTGTTGAGTGGTTAGTATCAACTAAAGGAACTATTAATAATAAAAATACACCTCACAGTAATTCAGAATTAGCTGCTTATGGGACAAATGATAGACTTAAGTGGAGCAGAACCAATTTATATTTGGCTAACGTGACTTTTCGTTATACCCAAGACCCTGTTAAATTAGATGAATGGAAAAGAGTAGCTAAAACATCTAGTTCTAAAGTATTAAATCAAATTGTTAATTCATATCAAAATAATCCGACATTCTAGTTACTAATGTATGTTTTAAAAGGTGTGACACCAAAAACTATTACTGATGAAGATAGAATTTGGTGGGAGTCATATAAAATAAAAACTCCTATACATTTAGGTTGGTATATTGATTTAGCTCTAAAAACTTGGAATTATAAGATTAAGTAAAGTAGCTAATTTACTTAATCCCTTTTTTGGAAATAAATTTATGCCATATCTCAAAGCTAATATTTCATCGCATATCTCTACAGAATAGACACCTCCGAAAAATATATAGACTTTTTGTAAAAGTAGGGAAAAAGGAAGATTTTTTGAGGAAAAAAACACGGAAAATTATTTTGTGAGTAACTTTTACAACCCTAGTTTATAGTAAATAAAGGGTAAGTTTATTTTCTGGAAATGTCTAATAAAATAATTATCTCAAAAAAAGATTGTAGATATAGTTCTCCTTATAGGGGGAGGTTTTAAACCCATTTTTTCATTTAAATCCTCCCTACAACCATACATTTAAGAAAGGTTAAGAGCAGCACGAGCCTCAAGTAGTGCATCTCTGAATTGATAGCTAGCTTCAACGATTTTTCTTCGATCCTGATTGGTTAAAGAGCTGTAAGGAGTAGCTGCTACCTGGTTAGATTTGAAGAAAGACGCGATCGCATTAAAGTAGTTAGAATAAATTTTCTACTAAGAATCTTCATAATTAAAATTTATTTGCAATATATTCTAAAATGTCAAGGTATAATATGATAATTTGTACTAATGTCAATTAGCTTGACAAATTCGGGAGTATGCCAAATGGATGGCTATATCAATTCCTCAATATTTTTCTTGTTAATTTTCCACATCTCCTCTTCTTCCCAAACCCATCTATTATTAACTCGCTCCACTGTACCGTCAAAATTAAATACAGTTACTGTTGCTAAAGTCTCAATCCACACAGTGGCTCCACAACTATGAGGCTTATCCGGTCGATAAACAATCCGACAAGGACCGTTAATCTCCACTTCGTGACCCTTGCTTAAAATCTCAGAGCCACGTTGAGCAGAAAGTACATATTCACATTTGGCTTGAGGATCGACCTTTTTGAGTTTTCGATTTTTCTCTATATTAGGTCGATTGAAATGAATTGTATTTTTGCCGCAGTGGCGACGAGGATACCAATTGGGTTTGGGGCCACGTTTTCTCCCAGAGACTCTTGGTTTTCCTTTGTACAGAGGAATTCCCCAAGTCCGACCATTAATTTTCCGAGCGCCTTGAATCCGACCTTCCTTGATTGACATACTCCCGGCATCAAATCACAGATTATGATGCGGGATTCTCATCATTGATGATTCTACGCTCACAGAGATGACTTAGATGGACAATATCACTATTACCAAACCAGAGGTCGGACTCTCCCGTAGCTTTTGGGTCTCCCCCAGATTAGGAGGATAGGAAGAATAGTTTCCCTTGATTTTTCTGCCCCTGTCTGTCCAAAATGCTAACTTTTTGAGCATGAGTCACCGAAAAGCTGACACTTTTCTCGACCGATAAAGGCAAGCGCCTTTATCTGTCATATCATGTTCGGTAGAACAGTTATAATTAGGCTCGTAGTTGGGCTTGAGCAATTATATAAGTATTGCAAGGGCTAGAGCAAAACTACAAATAAAAACTTTGTTATCAGTAATTATCCGCAATTCGTAGCTCCCTCGGAGGGGGCACATGAGATCAATGCTTTGAGAGTGAATCTGCAAGCTCTAAATACTGATTTTTTGAGATTTGTAGTTAATGTACAGGCTTTCTTGATTAGAGTTATCGCTAAATAAAGGGAAAAAATCACTCTAAGCTAGACAAAGCAATAATTCCAAGCATTTTTGCCGTCCAATAGCTACAATCTTTACAGAACAAGGTTTTTGGGATTTTTTTAAGTTATAAAGCGACAAGTCTATTGATTGAACAAAGGTTTAACAAAAAAAATCCTCAATTCCCCATGGTCGGAGGTTGCGCTGGAATAGCAGCAATAATCGCATCAATCACCTTAGCAATGGGCAATACTTGCATTCCCATATCCGGCGTTTGCTGACCTTTCGGAATAATTGCCCTCTTAAAACCTAACTTCGCAGCCTCTCTCAACCTTAATTCCAACTGAGATACAGGTCGCACCTGGCCACCTAAACCAACCTCTCCCAGCAAAATAATCCTGGGGTCAACTACCCGGTCGCGAAAACTAGCCACTACTGCAATAGCAACTCCCAGGTCTGCGGCAGGTTCTTCTACACTCAAACCCCCCACGGTCGCCACATAAGTATCTAACTTTGATAAAGGAATGCCTACCCGTTTTTCCAACACTGCCAAAATCTGTTGCAACCTACCACTATCAATTCCAGTAGTAGAACGTCGAGGCGCACCATGACTCGCTGGACTTACTAAAGCTTGAATCTCTACAACTATTGGGCGAGTACCTTCCATCGATACAACTGTAGAAGTTCCAGAAGAATACTCATCCCTACTTCCTAAAAATAACTCTGAGGGATTCAATATCTCTTTTAAACCATTTGCCACCATTTCAAACACTCCAATTTCGTGAGTAGCGCCGAAACGATTTTTCATAGAGCGCAATAGACGGTGGGAGGCAAAGCGATCGCCCTCAAAATACAAAACCGTATCTACCAAATGTTCTAAAACACGGGGACCTGCTAAAGCACCATCTTTAGTGACATGACCGACTATTAATAAAGTAATATTTTCCCGCTTTGCTACTTGCATTAATGCGGAAGTACATTCCCTCACCTGAGCAACGGAACCAGGAGCTGAGGTCAGCGAAGCAAAATAAATTGTCTGAATACTGTCAATCACAGCAAGATATGGTTTGAGAGATTCCAACTCTCTCAAAATTACTTCTAAATCTGTTTCTGGCAATAAAAATAAATTTTCGTGAGAATCTGTAGTGGAATCTTTTATAGTTTCAGAATGGTTATTACTTTCTTGATTTTCATTTGAGGATAAATCTTCATCCATCTCAACATTTGAAACATTATCCTTATCCTCTTCCTCTACTTCATTGAGATTAACAATTAAACGTTGCGAACGTAATTTAACCTGTTGTCCAGACTCTTCCGCTGATACATACAAAACCCTACATCTACTAGACAACTGATTCGCCACCTGTAACAAAAGGGTAGATTTACCAATACCAGGTTCTCCACCAATCAAAACCAAGGAACCAGGAACAATTCCACCACCAAGCACTCTGTCTAACTCTTCAAACCCAGAAGGCATTCTGGACAAACTTTGGTCAGAAATCTGGGATAATAGAAAAGATGCCCTTGGTTGACCAGAAGACTTATCTGATTCAGATGCTTGACTGCCCCGAATATCAGTCAGTCCCAATCTTTGTAGAGCAGCAGTAGTTGATTTTTCTATCTCTTCTGTAAAAGAATTCCAAGTATTACAGCTAGGACATTTGCCCAAAAATTGGGTAGACTCATATCCACATTCTCCACAAACATACTTTATTTTCTGTTTTGGCATTTCTTAAAATAATTTAATATTCACTCGCAAATATAAAAAAGCCTAAAGTTTCACTCATCCTAAGCTAAGGAGTAATACATAATGGTAATTTCTGTTGTTATTTTGATGATAGAGTTAAAAAAATTAATATAATTATAAATCTAAATGAAGGAGTGTTAGGAAAAGTGGAAAATCATAAAGAAAAAATATTGGTTGTTGATGATGAGGCAAGTATCCGTCGTATTTTAGAAACTCGGCTGTCGATGATTGGCTATGATGTTGTCACCGCTGCTGATGGAGAGGAAGCTTTAGTAACTTTTCACAATGCGGAACCCGATCTGGTAGTATTAGATGTGATGATGCCAAAATTAGATGGTTATGGTGTATGTCAGGAGTTGCGAAAAGAATCTGATATTCCCATAATTATGCTAACTGCTTTGGGAGATGTTGCAGATCGAATTACAGGTTTAGAGTTAGGTGCTGATGACTATGTTGTTAAGCCTTTTTCTCCAAAAGAATTAGAAGCAAGAATTCGTTCTGTATTACGTCGAGTTGATAAAAATGGTGCTTCTGGCATTCCTAGTTCTGGTGTTATTCAGGTCAGCACTATTAGAATTGATACGAATAAGCGTCAAGTTTACAAAGGAGATGAACGAATTAGACTTACTGGTATGGAGTTTAGTTTGTTGGAGTTGTTAGTAAGTCGTTCTGGAGAACCTTTTTCTCGGTCTGAGATTTTGCAGGAAGTTTGGGGTTATACTCCAGAGCGTCATGTAGATACGCGGGTAGTTGATGTTCATATTTCTCGACTGAGGGCTAAGTTAGAAGAAGATCCAAGTAATCCAGAATTGATTTTAACTGCGCGGGGTACTGGTTATTTATTTCAACGTATTATTGAGCCTGGTGAGGTTGGTTGAAATATAGTTACAGTCAAATCAAAGGCTAAAAAATGGGTAGTCCTAAAGATTTAAGGATATTAGTTGCTACATTCCTTTAATTATAAGAAGGTAGACTATAAAAATCATTACTTGTTTAGTACTACTAAAAAATGCTAGTTATTCAGTAACTTTAAAAATTACCTTATCGGTATCTAAATTTATATTTTTCTTTACTGGTTTAATACCAATTCCTAAAAATAATGCTATTTTTATTGAATACTTCAGTTATTAAGTAATGATAATTGTTCATTAATTTTTTTAGCAATTATTTGTATAAAGTCAAGATATCTTATTCGTAATTTACCGAATAATTAAGGTTAAAAGCCTCTCCTTTAAAGGATAAAAAAGAAAAAAAATCATGCTCCGTGTCATATCAAATCCGGTTAAATAACCTCACAATCAATAGCTTACAATTCTGATTATAAGGTTATTGGATATATGTGCAATTAGGCGGATTTGATATCAATCCTCTTCTTTTCAAGGAGAGATAATAATTAATAATTAATAATTAATAATTAATTGTTGAACTACTTTCTACTCTCTGCTTTCAAGAAGATGTAGCAAAAATGCGTGATATTTGGGTATAAGATTCCACACTTCAACTGCTGTGTCTACAATTGCTTGAAGTTATCAGACACGAAGTGGCTTGTCAAAGACTACCTCAATCAACTTTTTCCTTCTTCAATAAATTTAATGAGTTAAATCATAGCTTTCAAAATTTATGTAGAGACTATATAGCAATCAGGAATAAGTTGTGAGAGTTGAGTTGTTCCTTAAAAGTATAAAGTATAGCAGTTATCATATTCAGATGATAGATTTTTTTCTTCTTCCCTGTTCCCTGTTTCCTAAAATTTGCCAATATCTCACAACTTAAATTATATTATATTACTATATATTCATATTTCTTAAATATAAACACTATATTTAAACCCTCTTTCTTTAATAATTTATTCTTTAAAATATGGCTAAATCAGACCAAAATCAAGTCCTACGAATGTTACCTATAATAGTAGGAGGATTAGGTGGAACTTTACTCATGGTTAATCGATTTTTCACCCCTAATCTTTTAGCTTCCCAAGCTCGTTCTGATGTTGTAGGAGTAATTTTAAGCGCTTTTTTAATTTTAACTGGTTTACTTTGGCAACAGATACAACCACGTTCTCCTGATACTGTTGAATTAATTGGTGAATCAGGATTTGAACTATTGCCAGAATTATCTGACATAGCAAAAAATGAACTTGCCTGGGCTTCTAGTTTATTATTAACTAATACAGTTACTAAAACTATTATTATTTGGTATCAAAACAAAGTCTTATTAAAAAGAGGAATTTTACCATCTCACTCACAAGTAGAACCGGGAGCTATTTTCAAGCAAGTTTTGAATAAACAAAAACCTATTTATTTAGTAGATTTAAAAGTTTATCCGGGTCGTATTGAATTTAATTATTTACCAGAAAATACTCAAGGTGTCATTTGTCAACCTATTGGTAAGAATGGTGTAATTATCTTAGGTGCAAATTCCCCTCGCAGTTATACGAAACAAGATGAAAATTGGATTTCAGGAATAGCAGAGAAATTGACAGATACTTTATTGAGAGAAATTAACTAGAATCAATAATACAGGTTAATTTTTTTGATTTTAATTAATTTGATTTTAATTAATATGTTAATGGTAATTATTTATTGGCTTCTTATAATAGTTATGTTGGTCGGTGTTGCTGGTGCTGTAATTCCAGGTTTGCCAGGTTCTAGTTTGATTTTAGCAGCGATTTTAGTTTGGAGCTTTATTCAAAATTTTACTGGAGTGGGTTGGGCATTAGGAATGGCGATCGCCGTTCTGGTTTTGAGTACTTTGATAGATTTTCTAGCTACTTATTGGGGAGCAAAACAGTCAGGTGCTAGCAAATGGGGACAAATAGGTTGTTTCGTTGGTCTGGCACTAGGTTTTTTTGGTCTATTACCAGCTTTACCATTTGGCGGACCTTTATTAGGGATGTTGATTGGACCTTTTTTCGGAGCAGTTGTTGGAGAATTTTTATATCGTCAAGATTTAGAGTTTATTCAGAGGGCTAAATTATCTGTAAAAGCTGGAATAGGTATAGTGGTCGGCACAGTTGTGGGAAATATAATTCAAGGAATTTTAGCGATCGCCACTGTGATAGTTTTTCTTGTTTCAACTTGGCCGACCATTAACAGTTAGTGGTTAAAAAGAATAAACTCTGCCAGTGGGAGAAATATAAACTGATTTATGGTCAGTTGCTTCTGAACCTGGTTTAACTCTCACCGTAACTGTATTACCCTCTGCACTATATTCATAAGTAAGTAAACTCTCATTATATATATTTACTGTGCCATAACCGTCAGGTATACTTTGCAAGTCAACTCTGATATTTTTACTTCTTCCTGCGGGCAAAATTCTTTCTACTTCTGGAATTAAGTTATAGTTGAGAGCTTTTCCAGTCTGATTTAAAATCTTTAGTATAATTGGTTGTTTTGAATCTGCTGCTTGAGCTTCTGGTTGCCAATATCCAGGTACATAAGTAGGAGCATTTTGAGATAAAACTTCTTTGGGATAAATTATGAAGCTTGAAGTTATTAATAATGTTGTGATTAGAGCAAATTTTTTCATTTTTCCTCTTGTTGTAATTTACAAAAAATCTAATACTTAATACTCCAAAATTTTTGCTTCGGTTATTTGTGAGGTAGTCTTAACAGCAATTTTCAGTATTGTAAGGTACGGTTTAAATAATAACAGCAGATTCCATGTTAGTGAGGTACACCCGTCGCGGGCAAGATGCCCGCACTACAAATATTTAATTATTAACCTCTGTACTTC
Organism: Okeania sp. SIO2F5; assembly: GCF_010692685.1. Taxonomy (NCBI): domain Bacteria; kingdom Bacillati; phylum Cyanobacteriota; class Cyanophyceae; order Oscillatoriales; family Microcoleaceae; genus Okeania; species Okeania sp. SIO2F5. The sequence continues at coordinate 12,929 of NZ_JAAHGU010000090.1, forward strand.
ATATACCACCGAATCTGCTGTATCTCTGTCACCATCTCGAGTATTCTCTAAATTATTAAAACTTTGTACCTGCAAGACTCGAAAACTGCTGGATATAATCAATATATAGCCAGGGCTATTTCATTCTAAACTGTGCCATTTTATGTATTGACGAAACCACGTTATTTACAGCTTTAGGAAATTTATCTTTCGCTGTCTGAAAATCAATAAATTCATTGTCATTTTCTAGAATGAAATGACCCTGATATATAGCTGTGCAAAATAAACTTTATAGTTGAAATTGGCAAAAAGGGAACGGCAGAATATGTAATTAATTTTGTCTCAGTACTTAGTAATCTTAAACCCTCCATCAAATATCTATCTAAACAATTTTTCTGCATTGCCGGAAAGACAAATGTTCTCAATTTTTATTGAAGCAAGGAAAATCTTTACCAGGAGATTTCATCAGATCGAAAATTTGAAAGTCTTATTTATTTTCCTGCTTATCTAGTCCCTGATTCCCAGAAATTTTACCTATTAACTCAAATAAAATTTCTATATAGCAGTCGAAGTAAAGATGAGGATATATCAAAAGCTGAAAATTCAGACCACGCCAGATTTTTCCTTCTACCTTCTGCTATAAAAGTAGTAACCTTGAAAACTCTACGACTAGATTAACTAATTGAGAATTAGGATAGTAGCTAGAAAAGACTACTTGCAGAAAATAGAAGAGCTAGTAGCTAATAATCAAAAAATATTACTAATTACCAATAGCCAATTTAAGAGCTTGCATAAACTTTCTGATAATAAGCTTGATATTCTTCAGATAATAATGGCTCCCACCAATTTCGGTTATTCAAAAACCATTCTACTGTCTGACGCAACCCCTCTTCAACAGTTACTGAAGGTTGCCAACCTAACTCAGCTTTAATCTTTGTTGCATCAATAGCATAACGTCGGTCATGGCCTGGTCTATCCTTAACAAAAGTAATTAACTTTTCACAAGGTTGCACTGGTAAATCAGTTGCTAATTCATCCATAATTTGACACAACATTCGCACCAAATCAAGATTTTTCACCTCATTATTTCCACCAATATTATAAGTTTCTCCAGGTTTACCTTTGTGAATTACCGTATCTAATGCCCGACAATGATCTATCACATACAACCAATCTCTAATATTTTGCCCATCACCATAAACTGGCAATTGTTTTCCTAGTAACATATTGATGCACATCAGGGGAATTAACTTCTCAGGAAAATGATAGGGTCCGTAGTTATTAGAACAATTAGTAATAACTGTCGGGATACCGTAAGTATGATAATAAGCTCTAGCCAGATGGTCACTTCCTGCTTTCGATGCAGAATAGGGACTATTTGGCGCATAAGGTGTGGTTTCTGTAAAGGCAGAATCTTCTGAGCTTAAACTACCGTAGACTTCATCAGTCGAAACATGGAGAAATATACACCTACGATCTGGATTTTGGGCAACAGTGGAATAATGACTTCTGAATGCCTCTAACAAAGTAAAAGTACCCACAACATTAGTTTGAACAAAAGCTGCCGGGCCAAGAATAGACCGATCCACATGAGATTCTGCGGCAAAGTGGGCTACTGTATCTATATCCTCTTCCTGGAGTAAGCTATCTACTAACGAGCGATCGCAAATATCTCCCTGGACAAAACGGAAATTTGGCAACTCTAGTAAATCAGCTAAAGTCTCCTTATTACCAGCGTAAGTCAGAGCATCCAATACAACTACTCGATGATTAGGATAGGTTTCACACCAATAATGGACAAAATTAGAACCTATAAATCCAGCACCCCCGGTCACCAATAATCTACTTTCCATAATTATCATCTCCTGAGAGCTTCTAATTCCAATTAAGTATCTATGCTAGATTAATTTAACATTTTGTCGAGCTATGTATGGAAGAAGAACTCGAATGTAGTGACCTAAGGCAGGTATCCAAACTTGTCGAAGTCTATTTTAAATTGCGAATATATATAGCTACGGTCTTCAGGGGTCAACTCAACACTTCTAGAAGCCGATTTATTTTCAAATTTTAGTTTACAACTTATTCCTAAATCTTGGCATAATTTCGGCCATTCAGACTCAATTTCTTCTAACTTAATGACCCGATCGACTATAAGGTTCTGGTGATCGCGGTCTGATAGCCATGTCCATTGAGTGCGAAAGGAATTATCCTTCATAAGAAAAGGATGGCGAATAAACTCAGAAAAGTTGGCAGTATCTAAATAAGCTTTGATATCAGGCCATTTCAGTAGCCAGAGAGTATTTTTAAAGTATTGACTATTAACTTTAGCACCCAAATATTTAATTTGAGATTTAATGCGCTGGGGAATATGAGCTAATGTTTCTTTGTTTGAATGGTGTAAAATTCCTGTGCCAAAAAAACTAGATAATTTTTTTTCGCTATAGGTATAGATAGAAACAATTCTGCGATAGGGATTTCTGACAACACCAAATGTGAAAAATTGCTCCCACTTTTCCTTTCCGACTAAATCTTGGATTTCTATCCCTAAGGAATGTTTACTTACGCCAAATTGTTTTTGATAAATCTGTAGTAATTTCTCACCATATTTAGTTCCACCTATAACAATGTCGTTATACTTCAGATGTTCTTCTAGAGATAGTGCTACGCTAGTTCCTCCATTTTTGGGAATATGAATAAAGATAAATTTATCATTCTCAGAAATAATCATTTGGCTAATCTCTATCGACGATAAATTTGGGGTTGCACATTATGGAATGATATTGCCAAAAATTAGTTTAGACTTTGACTAAAAATAACCATTAATTAATCATTCTGGCAATTGATTAATCCACAATCCAATTCAATCAAAAATCTCAAATCATTCGTCGCTGTGCAACGCCATAAATTTTAGTAAGCTAAGAATCATTTAGATTCTATATTCCCCGATCCAGTGTTCCCTTTGATAAAAATCGGATATATGGTTTAAATGCAAAACAACTTAACTATAAGGGATTATCAGTAAAAATTTATTCTGATCAGTAGTAATATGATTGAGTTTAGCTTATATTTTTTGGTGTAAGGAAAATAATTGTGAGTCAACAAGAAATTTTAACACGAGCAAAACAAGGAGACCCTAAAGCGATCGCTTTTCTCATCAATCAAGCATTAACAACTATTGGAGTTAAAGCTAGGGTTAGTATTCAGAAAAATAATCTACATCTTCTACTGGAAAGCTCTCAACTTCCAGATCGCCAAGCTTGTATTAGAGTAATTCATCAAGGAATGCAGCGCCTCAACGCATCATCTATTGATTTTGTCAATATTTATGGGCGAAGATTAGGTAACACTATCCCTGAGTGGACAGAAGTTATTGAATTACACAGACCTAGTATATACCATCCAGCGGGAGTAGGGACAATTTGGTGGCAATCAGAAAATACAAATTCTTCCCAAGAATCTCTTGAAACTACCCTACCTTCCCTATCTCAACAGGTGGAATTAAATACTCCAGAAATAGTTAAGACTAATCCAGAGATAAGTAAAAGTAAAGATAAAAATGTAGATTTTTCTCCAGTTAATCTCAAGGTATCTGTGAGAAAAAGAAATAATCGCTCTAGGGCAAAAAAAATCTTTTCTTCCTATGATACTTATTGGCAATTTTTACCTCAGAAAAATCAAGCTCTTTGGCTATTAGTAACCACTATTGGCATAGCATTAATTCCTGTATCAAATTTAGTTTTAAATTCTAATAATTACAAGCTACCTGAAATTATTTCAAATATTTCTCGACCGCAACGAAGACCTCAAAAAAACTCTTCAACAGTAGAAGTTAGTCAGTTGGCAGTACCAACAGTAGCTACTCCTCAAATTGTACAAACTCAAAATAAAATTAATTTATCAGAGGTTTCTGAGTTTGTTTTATCATCTATTAAATCTCCAATCAATCCTGATACTAGAATTACTATTAAAGCAGTGGGAGATATTATCCCCGGGACTAATTATCCTAAGAATAAGTTACACCCTAAAAAACAGGAGTTATTTGCATCAGTAAAACCTCTATTACAAGATGCAGATATTGTTTTTGGCAATTTTGAAAGTACCTTAACGAGTTATCCAAGAAGTGGCAAAAAAATGGGGAGTGGTAGGGTATTTGCTTTTAGAACACCACCGAATTATAGATATTTGTTGAAAGATGCTGGTTTTGATGTTTTGAGTGTGGCGAATAATCATTCTTTTGATTTTTTAAAGCAAGGGTTTGAAGATACAATTGCCAACATTCAAAATGCTGGAATGCAAGCTGTTGGGAAAAAGGGGGAAATTGTTTATCGTGAAGTGAAAGGGATTAATATAGCGTTTATTGCTTTTAGTAATTATAGTTATCATAATTCTATGCTTGACTTAGAATCTGCAAAAAAACTTGTCCGAGAAGCAGATGAAAATGCAGATATTATTGTTATTTCTGTTCATGCTGGTGCAGAAGGAATTAGGGCGTTAAGAATTAAGAATAAGACTGAATATTTTTTTGGTGAAAATCGAGGTAATAAAATTTTATTTTCTCATACGTTAATAGATGAAGGTGCAGATTTAATTTTGGCTCATGGTCCTCATGTGCCTAGAGCAATGGAGGTTTATCAAGGGAAGTTAATTGCTTATTCTCTTGGTAATTTTATGGGATATCGCACTTTGTCTAGTAAGGCTCAGTTGGGATATTCTTTGGTATTAGAAGTAGATATTAATCCTAGAGGGGATTTTGTTTCTGGTAAAATTTTGCCTGTTCATTTGAATAGTAAAGGTATCCCTTATCCTGATAAATATGGTCGGAGTATTAAGTTAATTCAGCAGCTTACAAAAAAAGATTTTCCGAAGACAATTTTAGAAATTGATGGGGAAGGAAAATTAAAAGTTAAAGGTTAAAAGTTAAAGGTTAAAGGTTAAAAATTGAGGTAATAACTGGTACTCCTTCTAGGAAAATTCCTGAAGATTAGCGATCGCCTTTTAGTAGGGAAAAAATGTTGAATAAAAAGTCATGTGTATAGGCAAACAACCCCTTATAGTTATTATGATATCACAAAAATTGTGGGGATGGAACTGAAAATACTTTGAGACGCGTTTTTTCAAGAGCTTCACACAATGAAAATGTGGGCGCACTGAGGAGTGATGGAGGGAAAAATTTGATGAGGAAAAAACAAGTATTTACTGAAAGCTCCACAAGATGACAATATTTCTGGCACTCCTTCTCAGAAAATTCTTGAAGATGAGCGATCGCCTTTTAGCAGGAAAATTATGTTGAATAAAAAATCATGCACATGGGCGAACAACCGCTTATAGTCATTATGATATCACAAAAATTGTGGGGATGGAACGGAAAATACTTTGAGACGCGTTTTTCTAGGAGCTTCACAGAATGAAAAATGTGGTTGGTTTTGCACTGAGGATGGATGGAGGGGAAAACAAGTATTTGCTGAAAGCTCCACAAGATGACTATATTTCTGGCACTGCTTCTAGGAAAATTCCTCAAAGATGAGCGATCGCCTTTTTGTAGGGAAATTTGGTTGAATAAATTGAATCAAATTTTTATTTCTAATTTAGCTTTGTTGCGCTATACGCAATAAAAATTTTGACTTACAAAACCCTGATGGAGTTTTAATTGAATCAAATTTTTATTTCTAATTTAGCTTTGTTGCGACATACGCAATAGGAATTTTGACTTATAAAACTCTGGTGAAGTTTTAACGGTACAAATTTTTAATCATAGGTCAATAACTGTTTGTTGATCTTCGTCAAAATCATAGGTATTCAATTTTTCGGCGATGGTTTTGCCTTTTGATAAGAGGGAGTCGGGTATAAATTGAAATATCTACATCTTTAATTCTGAGACTAGGAGAAAAATTTAGAGACCAAACCCTTGCAAAACTATTTATCTTTTTCAATAGTTTCCATCTTCTGAATAATTTTCATAGTTTCGACACTAACGGTACAAACTTTTTGTAGTAGGTCAATGACTGTTTCTTTATAGTCGGCAAAACTATAGGTATTAAATTTTTCAGCGATGGTTTTGTCTCTGGGTTTCTTTTCTTTGTATTGGTCTAATACCCATTCCAAAGCACTGCGGTTTCCGAGGCGATATTCCCAGGCAATTTTGGGAATTTTTTCTAATGTTGTGATGGTATCTATAAATATTTTTTCTTTGGTTTTATCTGCTTTAAGTTTTGGTTTTGGAGTGGGTTTGTTGTCGGTGGTTGGTAAGTCGATACGAGTTAATGGGTAAGGTTTAATAGTTTCATAGTTGATGTGTAAGTCGATTAATTTTTTGCCCCATTTTACCCACTGTTGGAAATTTTCATAGAAGGGGAGACGGGGAAATTCTCGCTTGAGATTTTGTTCATATTTTTGACGGTAGGTTGGGTGGTGTAAGACGGCGTAGGTGTAGTGGAAAATGTCTAGTTTTTTGATTTTTTTATTGTTGTAATGAGTTTGGAATTTTTGCAGACTCCAGTCGGTAATATTGTCTTGGCGGTTTCCATTTTCGTCATAGCGGTAGAGGGTTAATATTTGAGAAAGTCTTGAACCAATTCCATTATCACAAATGCAATTCGTAGCTATAACAACAAAAGGAACTTGTTTATGAATTGTCAAACAAATTGCTATGTTATCTTTGCCAATAGGAAAAATTTGTTCCTGTTGATATAGTCTATGTACGATAAATTTTGCCAGATAAAGGTATTTTTTGGTAAACGGACGCCAAGTAGATGTAACTATAAAATCAGGATTAAACTCTAGGGTGGAATTTCTCAGTAAATGATCTTCCAGTTCAGAAGTCCACTTAATTTTTCGATCGACAAAATCGTTAATTGCTTTTTTCTTGTTTGATTTATACCATCTAACTTTTTCTTGTTCATAAAAATCACAAAAAAACTGAATTTTTTTTGCTAGCTGCTGTCTATCGAAGTTGTATAACCATTCATCTCTACTTGTTACTATTCCAATAGAAAATATTTTAAATATTGCCGTTTCATCTGTTTGGCTTTTAGCAAGTTTAGTATTTTTATTTGCTAGAGGTAGTAAACTATAAAAGTCATTATCGGTAAGATTTATCCAGTTATTATTTTTGTCTGGTGTAATATGTTTAAACTCCAAATCCCTGAGATTATTAAAACTCAAATAATCTTTCTTTTCATCAGCTTTGACATAATCACTTATGGAATTATAGAAAACCTTAAATCCTTCTAATTTTTCATTTATTACAACGAAATAAACTGCTACTCCAACTTTAATTTTATCACTAAAAATATTGCCACCTTCTTTCCTGCGTCTTTCTCCAGTTGTCCGTGCATCTCCTTTTGTATCAATAATCCAAATTTCGTTAAATTCATCTGCTAAAACTTTCCTAAATCCATCAGCCCATGTAGCATCAATAAAAGACGAATTAGTAATAAAAGCTATTACACCATTTTTAGCTAGTCTATCTGTTGCCCACCTTAAAAAACGAGAATACGGATCATAAGCCTTTGTCTTTTGTGCTCTACTTTCTTTAACATAAGTATCTTTAATTCGTTTATCAATTTCAGGATAAGAACGATTCTTATTATTATCATTTTCATTAGCTTGATTTGCATTATAAGGAGGATTACCAATAATCACCGAAATTTCACAATCATTTTGCCGTTTAATCCTTTCAGTATTTTCCACAGTCATTGCAAATAAATCTAACTGCTTATACTCAAAGGAACTATGGTCTAATAAATGTAATAAAGCTGATAGCTGATTGCTGTTTGCGCAGCATTCCGCAGGAAATGCTTACCTACTCTAAAGTAATTTAACTTCATTAGTTACTAACTATTTGTGAAATTAGCTATGATACTTAAAATTAACAATGCCAAAAAATTTCTGTAAGTTATTGTTCAATATACCAGTTTCAAAAAACAAGTATTTGTGTAAAATAAACAGTGTATTTTGAATAGACAAGGAGTACCCAAAAAGCTACAGAAAAATCAAAGTGTAACTCAATAAACATCTCCAGAAAAGAAGGAGTAGGGAGTAGGAGGAAAGAATCGATCATTTATGTGCGATAATTAATTTTATTTTCTATTATTGGAGATGTCTAATAGTAAAAACACAAAAAAAATTAATGGGGTTTTCGCCTCTTACCTAACTCTTGACTAATAACTAATAGCAATCACCGAATCAGATGTAAGAATTTTATTGCTTCTGTGTTCCCTATTCCCTATTCCCTGTTCCCTGTGCCCTATTCCCTAAAAATCTACAATATCTCACAACTCAAATAAGATTTATAAATATTGAAAATTAAAAAATTAATGATTAAAAAAAATATAGAGCGAAAAGTTCTGAATAATGGCATAGTCTTCATCACAACAGAAAATAAGACAGCGGATATTATTTCAGCCAAAATATTCTTACGAATAGGTAGTCGTTATGAACCCAGAGAACAGGCAGGAATCTCTCACTTATTAGCAGCAGTATTAACCAAAGGGACAGAAAAATTATCCTCTCTAGATATAGCCCATAAAGTTGAATCAGTAGGAGCAAGACTAGGTACAGATACAACCACAGATTATTTCTTACTGAGCATAAAAACCGTATCTACCGATTTTCCAGATATATTTCAATTATCAGGAGAAATAATCAGATATCCATCATTTCCAGAAACAGAAATTGAACTAGAAAAACGAATTACTATTCAAAGTATTCGCTCTCAACTAGAACAACCTTTTACCGTAGCATTCTCTCAATTACGAGAAATGATGTATCAAAATCATCCTTATGCTTTATCAACTTTAGGTACAGAAAAAACAGTTTCTCAAATTACCCGCGCCGATCTTCAAGAATTTCATCAAACTCACTTCCGTCCAGATAATATAATCATATCTATAGTAGGCAATATTACCAACACCAAAGCAATTAATTTAGTTGAACAAACATTAGGAGATTGGCAACAACCAGAAACACCCCCGATAACTTTAAACTTACCAACTATAACTCCCCAACCATCAAAAACAAAAACATACCAAGAAACTCAACAATCAATTATTATGCTTGGTTATTTAGCAGCAAATGTTAATAGTTCTGACTATGCTCCTCTCAAATTAATTAATACTTATTTGGGCAATGGTTTATCAAGTCGCTTATTTGTTGAACTGAGAGAAAAACGAGGTTTAGCTTATGATGTATCTGCTTTTTATCCTACCCGTATAGATATCTCCAACTTTACAGTTTATATAGGAACCGCTACAGAAAATACAGCGATCGCTAAAGCAGGATTAAGAGAAGAAGTAGAGCGCTTAGTGAATAACCAACTTAGCTCAGAAGAATTACAAGTCTCCAAAAACAAATTGTTAGGTCAATATGCTTTAGGTAAACAAACAAATTCACAAATTGCTCAAATTTTAGGATGGTATGAAATATTAGGTTTGGGTATGGAATTTGACGCCAAATTTCAAGAAAATCTGACAATGGTAACTACTGCTGAGGCACAAGAAGTTGCTAGTAAGTATTTCATTGAACCCTATATTTCAATTGTTGGACCGGAATAAGATTGAGATTAAAAATTTATATAAGAGGTAATGCAGTCAGAGGGTTACAACAACGTCTTAAGGCCAAAGGATTTTTAAAAGGAAAAATAGATGGGAAATTTGGCCTTCAAACTCAAACTGCTGTTAAGATGGCTCAAAGGAAATATCGACAACAGCAAGATGGAATTGTAGATGCTTCTCTATGGATAGCTTTACTACGTTAAGACTCCGCCCTTAAGGACGGGGTTTAAATCAAAAAAGTGATGAACTGTGGTAAACTTAACAATGTTAACGTGGAACTTAAAAGAAAAAACTCGGTGTGCCCAAATCAGAACGTAAAATTCTCCTAGATTTTGAAAAGCCTCTAGCAGAATTAGAAAACCGTATAAATCAGATTCGCGAACTAGCTAAAGACTGTAGTAGTGTAGATGTCTCTGAGCAAATTAGCCAACTAGAAGCAAAAGCAACTCAACTACGTCAAGAAATCTTTAATGGTCTTTCCCCTGTACAGAAACTACAGTTGGCCCGCCACCCAAGGCGACCAAGCACTCTGGATTATATCCAAGCGATTTGTGATGAGTGGATCGAGTTACATGGCGATCGTGGTGGTAGTGACGATCCAGCAATAGTAGGAGGCTTGGCCAGGATAGGTGGAAGGCCAATTATAATTATTGGTCATCAAAAAGGACGAGATACGAAAGATAATGTAGCCCGTAATTTCGGTATGGCCTCAGCAGGAGGGTACCGCAAAGCAATGAGGTTAATGGAACATGGCAATAGCTTTGGAATGCCAATCTTGACATTTATCGATACTCCTGGTGCATGGCCAGGTATAGAAGCTGAAAAAATGGGACAAGGAGAAGCGATAGCATACAATTTACGAGCAATGTTTCATCTGGATGTACCAATAATTTGTACGGTGATTGGAGAAGGTGGTTCAGGTGGAGCGTTAGGGATTGGAGTGGGCGATCGCCTACTAATGTTAGAACATTCTGTATATACAGTTGCTAGTCCTGAAGCTTGTGCAGCAATTCTCTGGAAAGATGCCGGTAAAGCTTCTCAAGCAGCAGATGCTTTAAAAATAACCTCTTGGGATTTAAAAAATATAGGGATTATCGATCATGTCATTCCAGAACCAAATGGTGGGGCTCATGCTAACCCATTACAGGCAGCAGAAAACCTCAAAAAGGCCATAGTTAGCAATATAGAAGAATTAACTAAGATCAGCAGTCAGGAACGCCGAAAACAACGTTATCAAAAGTTCCGTTCCATAGGAGTATTTTTGGAAACTTAATAACTGAAATTGATTTTGTCTTCTAGTAAACCGCTTCGTGGAAGTCAAAAGTCACAAATTATTATCCCATTAATCAAATCAATTGGCATGAATAAAAGCTTTATTTTTCTATGGATGAATCTCTTGTCTCTATATCCAGTTAATTTTTTTGATTAAATCCAAAAGATGGATAAGAAAGACGATTTATTAGTGACTTATTATTTCTACTCTAGGAATATTCAACAGATGATCTACACAATAAAATGTAATTTAATGAAGTAATGAGAAATTAGTATGCTTTTAATAAATTGATTTTAGGTTATACTAGAAATTAAGTTATAGTGTCAACCCTAATTAAGATAAAGTAAACGGTTATTAAAATAACCTCAGTAGTTTTTAATCTATACTCTAGCTAGGGAAATATTGCTCTCATAACTCTCAAACATTTGATCTGGCAAAATTAATAAAATTCAATAGAATCTAGATATTTTTTTTCTTTCATTGTTTTTAAATTTATTCAAGCAATCTTAATTAACCATGCACGACTGACTTTCTGGCATAATTATTAAAGTAGTGAGTATGGTTTCGTTAATGACCAAGTATTTTCACAAAAAGGGGATCTACTGTGTCCAGTCAATTTTGCTTCATAGCTCCTTATGAAATAATAACAAGAAAAGAAATAACTACTTAGTTAGTATTACAGCCAATTCTCCCTGGGTTGATCGATACCCCTATCTAGGGTCAAGAAACTTATTGGAATTGAGCTTAACTATTTCACCATGATAACATCCTAAAATAGAAATAGTTGCGGAGAATTCTTAATACTTTCCTGATACCAACTTAGACTGTAATTTACTTACTTCTATGATAAGTAATAACTTGTGAAAATAGATTCTTGCTCGGTGTCACACTTACAGCAGAGAAATTGAAAATTTCCCATTCTCATAGTTCATTGCTAATTAATAACTAAAACTGATTACCACCAATGAACAGAGAGCTGTGATCTAAGCTAAATGGCCTAGCAAAAGTTAGGTCAAGATACAACTTGCTTTTTTTTTAATCTGATCCGGATCTATTATGACTCAAACTTTTTCCAACGCTTCCAATGACACAATCAGTACCAATGGTGCTAAAACTTCAGATGCAGCTACAAATGGTATTTTTCACCGACCTGACCGCAGTTCCTCATCTAATGGTCAAACGATAAGGCAACAATCTCCTGCTAAAGAGACCAACGAAGTAATGATGGAGGCAGTACGGACAATGTTACTATCAGTAGGAGAAGATCCTAAACGAGAAGGATTACTCAAGACACCTAAGCGGGTTGCAGAAGCAATGCGATTCCTTACTCAAGGATATAATCAATCCCTTGAAGAAATTGTCAATAATGCCATTTTTGACGAAGGTCATAACGAAATGGTTCTAGTTAGAGATATCAATCTTTTTAGTCTTTGCGAACATCATATGTTACCATTTATGGGAAAAGCTCATGTAGCTTATATTCCCAATCAAAAAGTAGTAGGTCTTAGTAAGCTAGCTCGGATTGTGGATATGTATTCCCGTAGATTGCAAGTTCAGGAGCGACTCAACCGTCAAATTGCTGAGGCAATTCAACAAGTTTTAGAACCAAAAGGTGTTGCAGTTGTCATAGAAGCTACTCATACGTCTATGGTAATGCGAGGAGTACAAAAACCTGGGTCTTGGACTGTTACCAGCGCTATGCTTGGTTTATTTGAAGAAGATCAGAAAGTTAGAGAGGAATACCTGAGCTTAATTCGCCATCAACCTGCATTTTTTTAATGGCTATTCATTAATGAATAATGGATAATTAGGGTTTGTGGAAAAAGTCTTTTAGTAGGGGTAGGAGACAGGAGACAGGAGACAGGAGACAGGAGGAACGGGGAATGAGCGAGGAAGTAGGAGTAAGAATTGTAAGAATGATTTTTCTGCCCAAATCCTCAGCAAAATCCGTTCTTAATTGAACCATTACCACTTAAAACCTCGCACTTTTTGATACTTAAAAAGTCTAAAACTTTTATCTATAAAGACTTTGAGATTTAATCAGCAAACCCTAATTACCTCTGGTTAAAGCCGTTACGGAATTGAATATCAGGAAATATATTTCTTCTTTCTCCTTGGTGAAAAAAAGGGGAAAAAGCTGAGAGTTAAAGCAAATATAGCAATATGATTTTAGTTGTGAGATATTGGATACTTTTGTTTTAGGTATGGGGGAAATAGGGAATAGCTATGGAGGGAAGAAACGAATACATAAGAATAAGATAACTACTATATTCTATCCTTTAAAGGAACACCTCAATTCTCACATCTGATTCGGTGATTGCTATAATTAAACAAACAAATCTATATATTAAAGAGATTTATGGTATGGCTAAACCAATAAAATTTGGAACAGATGGCTGGCGCGGTGTTATAGCTGATGATTTTACTTTTGAACGGGTTTCCTTAGTAGCTCCAATCGCAGCGCGAATTTTAGAGAAAAATTATGCTAATTCTACGAATAATAGTAAAACAGTAATTGTGGGCTACGACCGTAGATTTATGGCCGAAGAATTTGCCCAGGTTGCTGCTAAAGCTGTTCAAAATGTAGGGTTTGATGTGCTGTTAACAGAAACTTATGCTCCTACTCCTGCTTTTAGTTGGGCAGCATTTGAAAAACAAGCTCTTGGGGCAATCGTTATGACTGCTAGTCATAATCCAGGAAAATATTTAGGGTTAAAAGTAAAGGGTGCTTTTGGTGGGTCAGTTCCTCCAGAAATTACACAACAAATAGAAGAATTATTAACAGTTGAAGTAGAAAAAGATAGGCTTCAGGGGAGCAAAATAGAAAGTTTTAATCCTTGGCCGAGTTATTGTGAAGCTCTACAAAAAATGGTAGATATTAACAACATTAAGTCTGCTATTAATGAGGGGAAATTAAAAGTTTTTGCAGATGTAATGCACGGTGCTGCAGCAGGAGGGTTGCAAAAAATATTGGGAGTAGAAATTCAAGAGGTTAATGGTAATCGCGATCCTTTATTTGATGGTGGTGCTCCTGAACCTTTGCCTCGCTATTTGAGTAAACTTTTTAAAGAAATGAAAAGTTATCGAGCAGCAAATCAGGGAAGTTTATCCATTGGATTAGTGTTTGATGGAGATAGCGATCGCATCGCTGCTGTGGATGGTGAGGGTAATTTTCTCAGCTCCCAAATTTTAATTCCTATTCTGATAGAACATCTGACAACTAGGCATGGGTTTAGTGGAGAAGTTGTCAAGACTATTAGTGGTTCGGATTTATTTCCCAAGGTGGCGCAATTATATAATATGCCAATTTTTGAAACTCCCATTGGCTATAAATATATTGCAGACCGGATGTTGTCAACTCAGGTGCTTGTTGGTGGAGAAGAGTCTGGGGGTATTGGTTATGGTACTCATATTCCGGAAAGGGATGCTTTATTATCAGCACTCTATTTATTAGAAGCAGTGGTAATGTCTGGTGAAGACTTAAGTGCAATTTACGGCAAACTTCAAGAAAAAACAGGTTTTAGTTCTGTTTATGACAGGATAGATTTACCTTTGCCTAATATGGAGGTGCGATCGCGTTTGTTGGAGCAGTTACAAAGTTATCCTTTGACAGAGATTGCTGGACAAAAAGTGGTTGATTGTTTGACTATAGATGGGTATAAGTTGCGGTTAGCTGATGGTCGTTGGTTATTGATTCGGTTTAGTGGTACTGAACCTGTTTTACGACTTTATTGTGAAGCTGCGAATATGCAGCAGGTTAAGCAGACTTTGGAATGGGCTAAAAATTGGGCTAACAGTATTGCTTGATTTATGCAAAGTTGCAAATTAATCCTGTAGTTTTGATGTCTAGCACTTTACTGAAGTCAGAAGTTCAATTCTGGCGTTGCTTAGTGGTAATGATTTTTAGATTAAGTATCAGGGTAAAACATAAGTTGTTCAATTTTACCGAACAATTGTGGTCTGAAGCCTCCCCTTTTAGGGGGATAAAAAGCGGTCGATCTTCGGAGCTTCCCGTAGGATGGAATGGCGTTTGCTACCGCAAAGCTTTCCGTTCCGGAATGCTACCGCAAACGCTAACAGCGGAGCGGGTCTGCAAGAACGGGTCTCCTCCCTGACCGACCATCGACCAAGAGAAAAGATAATATTCCAGATTTAAAGCCTCCTTATTGCAGAGGTACTGTTAGCGTAGCTCCTCCAGAAGAGACTAACTGATAACTGAAATTACCTTCAACTACTTACTATTACATTTGAGCAACTGCTAGACAAGGACTTGGCCACAGATACACGGATGATTAATCTGCATTCTGTGAAGCTCTAAAAAAAACGGCAAGGATTTTCCTCTTGCATCCTCAAAAAAATCGTGATAGTATGTAATCATTGGGTGCGTTTTGCCCCCAAACATGATTTTTTATTCAACTAAAAAACACAATTTCGCCACTGAATACTTATGGAAGGGAAACTTACACCATCAAAGCAGAGAAAATTATCATCCTGCGAAGCACTCAGGAAAGAAGTAGCGATCGCAAAATTTGCCCGCCCCATCAACACATCCATATATTTACTCATGTAGAAGGGATGTAGCTAACGCACTTGCTCTGCGATCGCTATATTCACAAACCAAAGAAAATTATCATCCTGTGAAGCTCTAAAAAACCACAAGGATTTTCCCTTTGCATCCTCAAAAAAATCGTTGTTGCCAGACAAGGATTGAGCCACGGATACAGGGATGATTAATCTGCATTCTGTGAAGCACCAAAAAAACGGCAAAGATTTTCCTCTTGCATCGCCAAAAAAATCGTGATAGTATGTAATCATTGGGTGCAACTTGCCCCTACGCATGACTTTTTGTTCAACTAAAAAGCACTATTTCGCCACTGAATACATATAAATTTAACTTTTAACTTCCGCATAGCGGCACTAGATATAAAATTATGGAAGCAGGTTTAGTAGGTTTAGCAGGTTGGGGATTATCAAAAATAGCAGATTCATTGTGGGATACTGCTTGGGAAAAAGGAGGTAAAAGCTTTGCTCAATCTCTCAATAAAACAGATATAGAAAAAGCAATTAAATCTGGAGAAAAAGCTGTGAAGGAATGGGAAAATAAACTCTCACCTCAACAGCTTTTATTTTATTCAGCTAAACAAGATGGTTGGAATGGAGTTAATAAATTTATCAGCCAATATTTTCAACATTCTGCTGTTTTGACAGAATTACAAAAACCATTAATTAGTCAAAGAAAGCCAGATATTGATATTTTAATCATATTTGAGAAATAACCCAGAAATTGTAGTTAGTGCCCTACTTACTCTGCTTCAGGATGAGAATTCTATTGTGTGTGGGCACGCAGCTAATGCTTTAGGTAATTCAGGCAGCAATTTAAAAACTGTAGTCAACACACTACTACTTCTACTTGAAGATAATCATTCTTTTGTGCGTAAAAATGCAGCCTACGCTTTGGGTAATTTAGGCAATAGTTCTGAGGCTGTAGTCAAAGCACTATTACCTCTGCTTCAAGATGAAGATTCTGATGTGCGTATTTTTGCAGCCAATACTCTGGGAAAATTAGGTAACAGTTCTGAAACTGTAGTCAAGGCACTATTACTTTTGCTTCAAGAGCAATCTCTTGGTGTGTCTGGGAGAGCAGCCTATACTTTGGGCAATTTGGGCAACAGCTCAGAAATTGTAATCAAAGGCTTACTAGCTCTGCTTCAGGATGAGCATTCTTTCGCGCGAGAGGGTGCAACCTATACTTTGGGTAATCTAGGTAGCAGTCTAGAAGAGGATTCTTTAGTGCGTGAAGGTGCAGCCTATGCTTTGGGAAAATTAGGTAACAGTTCTGAAACTGTAGTCAATGCCTTACTAATTCGGCTTCAGGATGAGAGTTCTAATTTGCGTTCGACGACAGCCAAAGCTCTAGGCAAACTCGGCAAAAAATCCAATAATATCCTCCCCATTATAATTCAATGGATTGAACAACATCAAGATTCAGAATATGTTGGCAGTGGTATTGATGCATTGTGGTATTTAGTTGTAGGTGAGGAAAGTTAAGACAATGAGGCAGTCTGTCAAAATTCAATAGTTAGGCAGTGGGAGCATCTTGCTCCCGTTGTCGCATTCTGCCATACTTCATCTCAATCAGCTACACTACTAGCGGGCAAGATACCCAGACTACAGAAGATTAAGCATTAATATTTGTACTTCACAGGACTTACGCACGGACACTAAATTCAATGAGGGTGAATGCCATTCGCCCCTACAGATGGCGTTTTCAAGGTGAATTTGCGTAAGTCCTACTTCATATAGCAATGAGCGCTGGCATCTTTACATATTACATAAATATTGATAATGTAACATAAAAGTAACTGTATGAGCTGTATTTTTCATAAATTAGGCGATCGCTAAAGGTTAAAGTTTTAAGGATGCGT
>NZ_JAAHGU010000091.1:0-29811 GCF_010692685.1 Okeania sp. SIO2F5
GTAAACAATTTCAAGCTATAAACTGTAAATTATCAATACCATTACAGACATCCTTAAAACTTTAAGGTTTAGCGATCGCCTAATTTATGAAAAATACAGCTCATACAGTTACTTTTATATTACATTGCAAATATCTATGTAACATGTAAAGATGCCAGCGCTCATTGCTATATCTAATCTAATAAACATTTCTAACTTCTTTGCCTTCTCCAAATATTAAATTACAGCAGATTTCCATGTAAATGTGGCACAGTAGTTCAGAGTCCAAATAATGAAAGCTTATTGAACAAAATACTCAGGATGGAAAAAACTATATTCTTTCCTAACTCCTACTCTGTACGGACGTTGCATGCAACTTCATAAACCACCGAATACGCTGTAATTTTGCACAACTGCTTATAGCTTTCCTCAATCTAACCAAGAAAAGTTATGACTGTTAACTTAGTTAATAAATACATTCTTGCCATGAATAATTCAACACAAAAATCCTATTATCAAGTTGGTGGTTGTCTCCCCAGAAATTCACCCAACTACGTCAAGCGACAAGCAGATGAAGACCTATATAAAAATCTAAAAATAAGTGAGTTTTGTTATGTTCTCAACTCTCGTCAAATGGGAAAATCTAGCTTGCAAGTTAGAACGATTAAAAGATTACAACAAGAAGGTATTTCTTGTGTGGCAATAGATATTTCAGAAATAGGTAATAGGGGGGTTACTCCTGAACAATGGTACGCAGGTATTCTTCGCATCTTGGAAAATAATTTTAATCTCTCAGAATATGTAAATATTCGTACCTGGTGGCGAGAACGAAATTATCTCGCACCCGTACAACGATTAAGTGAATTTATTGAAACGATATTACTAACAAAAATCCAGAACAATATTGTGATTTTTATTGATGAAATTGATAGCATTCTAGCTCTAGATTTTCCGGTAGATGATTTTTTTGGATTTATTCGCTCCTGTTACAATAAACGTGCTAATAATCAAGAATATAATCGCTTAACTTTTGCTTTGTTAGGAGTTAGTACGCCTCAAGATTTATGTCAAGACAAAAATAGTACGCCTTTTAATATTGGTATAGCTATTGAGTTAACTGGTTTTAAATTTGATGAAGCCTTATCTTTGGTGGATGGATTAGTTGAAATTTGTCAGCAACCAGAGGAAGTTTTAAAAGAGATTTTATCGTGGACGAATGGACAACCATTTTTAACTCAAAAAGTGTGTAAAATTATCATTGAAAATGGGGTTTTTATTGTTAATCCTAAAATAGAATTAGAGGAGATGATTAAATCTCAAATTATTCATAATTGGGAGACAAAAGACATACCAGAACATTTGAAAACTATTCGCGATCGCCTTTTCAGAAAAGATCAAAGAATAGTTAGAAGATTAGGGTTATATAAGCAAATTTTACAGAATGATTTGGCTGGAATAGTTGCCGATGATAGTCCTGAACAAATGGAACTTAGGTTATCTGGATTGGTAGTTAGACGAGATAATAAATTAACTGTAGCTAATTCTATATATGCTACAATTTTTCACGAAGAAATGATTAATGAAGAGTTAGAAAAGTTACCTCCTTATTCTACACAAATTAAAGCATGGCTTCATTCAAACTGTGAAGATAAATCTTATTTATTGCAAGGGGAAGATTTACAATCTGCTTTAATTTGGGCAGCCGGAAAAAGTTTAAGAAATCAAGATTTTCAATTTTTGACTACTAGCCAAAGATTAGTATTAGATGCTCAAATAGAAGCCTTAGAATCAACAAAAATAGAAACTAAAAAAGCTCAAGCAGAAGTTGCAAAAGCACAACAAAAAGCTAAACGTTGGATTTCCATAGGTTCTGCTATCCTTGGCACATCTTTAGTTTTATCAATAGGTTTTTCCCTATTAGCTTATCAAAGATTTCGATTAGCACAATCTAGTCGAGAAATTGAACAAACTGGCACTGATGCTTTGTTATTAGCAATGTTCAAGAAGTCAACAACAAATCAAGCATTGTTGGAAGCTTTACCCAAGGCAATATCTGCGGGACAAAGATTAAAAGATTTGGTTAATAACAATATTCCTCTAGCGGAATATCCTGCGACTCGACCAATATTAGCACTACAAATGATTCTCGATAAACTTGACGAACAAAAACAATTTGAAGATAGTTTTCTTCAAAAAAGAAAGATTATTCTGCAAGGTCATCAAGGTGCTGTTACGAGTGTTAAATTTAGACCGAATCAAGATATTTTAGCTTCAGCAGGAGTAGATGGAAAAGTAATTATTTGGAATTTTGAGGGCGAAAAAATTACAGAATGGCAAACGGAGCAAAAATCAGTTAATAGTCTAATTTTTCATCCGAATGGTGAATATTTAGCAACTGCTGGTAGTGATGGTACGGTAAAAATATGGAATTTATTAGGGAAAAAATTATATGTATTAGAGATATCTCAAACTGAAGTTAATAGTATTAGTTTTAGTGTTGATGGTAAGTATTTAGCCACTTCTGGCATAGATATTCCTGTTCAAATTTGGAATGTATCATCCTCACCTATAACTATATTATCTGATTCAATTTTGAATGATAATGGTTTGATTAGAGCTGTTAGTTTTAGTCCCAATGGAAATTTTCTAGCAACATTAGATGGAAAGTCTACAATTAGATTATGGAATATATCTGAAAATCAATTCAAAACTCTAGATGTGCAAGCTATTAGTATGAATTTTAGCATTTCTCAACCCCAGCTTTTACTAACAGCAACATCAAATGGAGTCGTGGAATTGTGGCAGCTTTCTAAAGGAAAATTAATGAACAATTTTCAAAGTTTACATCTGGATACTAAGCTAGTTAGTTTTAGTCCTGATGGAGAGTTAATAGCTACTGTTGGAATTGATAGTATTGTGCGACTTTGGAATTTATCAGGACGGCAGATTAGTCAATTTGAATTTATGGAGAATGTAATTAGTATTAGTTTTAGTTCGGATAGTAAAAAAATTGCTGTTGCTGGTAGTAATGGCAAGGTTTGGCTCAGGTCTGTGGAAAATTTAGATGAACTTTTAAGTAAAGGTTGTCGTTTTTTAGTAGGAAAACCTAACTATTTTATGAGAGTAGTAGAATTTTGTCAGAGCTAAAATAAAATACTAATACTAATGTCGGCAATAGAAATTACAAACTATTATTGCGGCTAGCTGTTGATATATAAATCACATAAATTGTGGATTTACTTCTATGATAAAGAAGAAAAAATAGTCGAAAATGAACTATGAAATTCATTAAGCTGGTCAGCATTCAAATGACCTATTCTAGAAACAGGAATAAAGAAGTAAAAAAAGTTAAGAAAAGAATGGGAAAGATGGATAGCTAATAGATTAGTAACTTACTCTGAAGACAAGACTGGAATAAAGTTAAGTTGTTCACAACTTATATGAAATATGGTTATACAGTTATCGCACTCTATACTTCCACTCAATACAGACATAAAATACCTAAATACCCCTAGAGAATTTCCACTCTCATCCTTCCTTTATCCTGATTCCTGACTCCTCAGCATATAAGATAAATAATTACTAAAATACTATATGATACTATTCTTAAATCACCATACGAATAGCTAAAATTACGTTATATTGAGTAAATTAGTGATGAATTTGAATCTGTAAAGCATATTTATTTTGCTGACAAACTACATAATGCAATAAATTTATTAGCTGCATTACCTCAAGAACAGTAAATAGTATGGATACTGTTTTAGAACTGATTTATAAACTGAGCTGAAATCCCTTTCTAGCATGGGTTTTTCAAAAGTTATGCCCTTGGAGCTTAGATAGTGTCAAACCCTTACAATGTAAAGTATTACCCTCTTAATATTTACTTTATAAATCAGATCTAATGGGAGTAAATAAAAAACTCTTTGCTTCGATCATTCTTTACTATCTTATTGTCGAGATAATAATTATTAGACATCTCCAGAAAAGAGGGAATAGGCAGCTTTGCTGTAGGCAGTAGGGAGAAATAATTGATATATCTAGTGTGAGAATTGATTTGATTTTTGATTTTTACCAGATGTCTATTTATCTTAAGCAGGAGTTTGTGATACCAAGCGTGAAAAAAGAATGTTACGAATAGTAAGAGGAATAAAAAAACACCTGCAGGATATTCCCTTTGACAAAGCGGTCGATCTTCGGAGCTTCCCGTAGGGTGGGATGGCGATCTTCGGAGCGGGTCTGCAAGAACGGGTCTCCTCGCCATATCCAATCGACCAAGAGAGCGGTGCGACCCCGCGACGACACCAGTCGCACCTGGTAGCGCACCAAGAGAAAAGAATGATTTCCGACCTGAAAATGGTATTGAAGCTATTCCCGTGTGACTCGGTCCTCCTGACTTCCCCTCCTGGGAGGGGCAGGGGTGGGTTGACTCCTAAGAAATATCCTAGCTATTTGTAGCAAATATTTATCAAATTGGTATTAGACTTATTGCTAAATTAGAAAAGTTTGATAATAGGTCTATTTTTGCCTGGTATTTTTGCAAATGAAACTAATGGCTAATCATACTCACTTAACTCTTTACCTACTTCTAAAACTAATTTTTATCAATTTTACATATAGCACTACGCAAATATAGTGCAGACATTCCTCTATTCCCTACCCCCTACTCCCTTTTCAGTCAAATTTACTGTCCTCACTAAAGAACGTACTGCTATAGGAACAATAACTTTTCCATTTTATCCCCAATCTTGTCATCGCATTCAAACATTAATATCTTTATTTATTATGCTAATACCTAACTAATTTATTTAAGTTAAATATTATTGCTTTGGAGAGCTGATTTGATAATTTATAGAACACTTCATTTACAAGGATTTAAGTGTAAATTTAACACAAATAGTATTTTCCAGAACGAATCACACTAAGTATTACATGAGACTTAATATTATAACAATTTGCAAGCAAGTAAATTATGAAAATTACGAAACACTAATTATATACTACCAATTTGGAAAAATAATGTTACGAATAATAAGGGCAATTAAAAGACTTTATCAAAGATGTCCCTTGGACTAAAAATATAAATTCCGACCTAATAAATGGTATCAAAGCTATTTATTCTGTACGTCGCCAATCCGACAGCTCTCCTATCTGAGGACTGACTTCCCTTCCTGGGAGGAGTTAGGGGTGGGTTGACTCCTAAGAAATAATTTATTTATTTGTAGCAAATATTTATCAAATTGGTATACAATCAACCAAGTTTGAGATGAGATACAATTAAATCAATGTCGAAAATATAAAATATTACAGGGAATAGGGAACAGTAGGAAAAATATTTCCCTGTCTAAAGATCTTGATCAATCTATGTCCTAACCTATCTGTCTACTGCTATACCTACAATCTAATATTATGAATCTGCTGAAAAAAATAATTCAAAAATAATCCGAATGGCGGATGTATAATCGGTAGAGAATGTGGTTAATAATAAATATTGTTAGTAAATATTGAATTGGTTAGTATATAGAGTGATGATGAATTGAATACAAGAAAACCTGTTCCCCACTGTTAAGTGTTTCCTGCTACAAACAAGTAAATCAAAAAGTTTCTGAGAAAACCCTGATATTTCAGTACAATTATTAAAAAAACTCAGTATAACAAGCGATGACATAATAAAGGAAATATGAAACAATAAAAACCATGTCTATATCATGCTGCTCTAGTGCTTAATACTGCAAAATTAAATATTACGATGATTTGAAAGGTTCAATAATTATGTCAGCACCCACTATTGGTTATATTAAGCTAGCAAATACCCTGAGTATAGTCAGCAAAAAGCAAGTTACCGGAAAGTTGAGCGTCGCTTATGGCAATCAAGAATGGCAACTTTATTTCCTATTTGGTCATCTTTTATATGCAAGTGGTGGGTTACACCCTACCAGACGTTGGTATAGAGCTGTCAAGAAACATTGTCCTAACTTTAAATTTGAACTTAATCAGTTAACAAATGTTCAACTATGGGAATATAAATTGTTGCAAATAGCTATTAGTGATAATCAAATAACTTTAAGTGAAGCTAAGGCAATTTTGCGTACTATCACTGAAGAAGTTTTCTTTGCTATTATTAGTCAAGCAGGTTTAACAAGAAGATGGCATCCACAGAAACATTCCACTTCTCAAAAAACTTTAAATTTACTGTTATCAAGGCGAGAAATTAAAGAAGTTCTGGCTTCAGCAAAAATACTTTTAAAATCTTTAAAATATGAAGGTTTATTGCACATTAATCCCGAACTTGTGCCAATTATTAAAAATAGAAATAAGTTATTAAATCAAGAAAAATCAGAGTCTGTTTTGAAGCTCGATAAGTTACTCAATGGTAAACGAACAATTTGGGATATTACATTAGAAATGAAAATGTCATTAGAGGTAATTACCCATAGTTTATATAGCTTTGAAAAACTAGGCTTAATTAATTTTCTGAAGGTAGAAGATTGGCTTCCACCTTCAGAAAAATTTCACTTACCAGCGATAGAAAAGAGTGTTGATAAAGTCAAAATAGCTTGTATTGATGATAGTTATAGTACTGGTTTCTTACTGGATAAAATTCTCAAGCCACTGGGATATGAAATTTTGCATATTCAAAATCCAATTAAAGGATTAGCTCTTTTGGAAGAATGTAAACCTGATTTAATTTTTTTGGATTTAATTATGCCTAAAGTTAGTGGTTATACAATATGTAAATTTTTACGAAAAACTACTACCTTTCAAGATATACCAATTGTATTTTTTTCAACTCAAGACAGTATTATCGACCGGACTAGAGCTAGAATTGTAGGTGCTAATGATTACCTGTATAAATCTTACGATCCAGAAAAAATTGTAGAAGTTTTGGAAAAGTATGTCAATCCTAAACATTCTACAAATGATTTGAAAAGCACTTTGGGGCAAACATATGATTTGACTTTTATGGCTGTAGGAAGCTAACACTAAATTGCGATCAATTATAAGTTAATTATTCATTAATGGTAATTTTGATACACAATTTTGCACTTGTCAAATCTAGTGTTTCTATATAAACCACATCACGACTAGCCGCCTAATCTTTTTGTTATATCTCGTAAAATATATTAAAAAAGTAATCTTAATAAAATCATTAAATCAACATTATTAAAAAGTATTTCCTGATGGAATGCTCCGCAAACAGCGAGAGAGCGTTTAGTATTCAGCTTTTTAGAATGGGATTTCAACTCCTCATAAAATTAAACAACAAGCTAGAAGTCGGGGATTTTAACCCAAGCTTTTAGATGTCTTTTTTATATGGACTATCCCCGCTGACTGCTAGTAACTGATAGCTTACAGCTAGTTAATCTATATGTTTATAGTAAAATTTTCAGAAAAATTAATTTTTTAATAATTAATCGTGGATAAAATACTCCGTAGAGGGTTAAACCCTATAGAAAAAGTTTGATTGTATGATTAAACTAGAGATAAAATTAGATAGCAAATATAAAATAGAATAATTATGTTAATAACTAATATCAGGTGTAACAAAGTATGGAAAGTTTTGGCCGCACTTAGTCACAAGCAAGCAACAGGTAAACTAATATTAGACAATGGCGAACAAAAATGGCAGATTTACTTTTGTCGAGGACAAATGTTATATGCTACAGGGGGATTACATCAAACTAGACGTTGGTACAGAACAATTAGTCAACATTGTCAGCATCTAAAATTTAACGCTAATTTACTATCTACTGAAGAATTATGGGAATATAAGCTTCTTCAGCAAGGTCTTACTAAAGAACAAATAACTATAAAACAAGGTAAAGCAATTATCCGTAGTAGCAGCTATGAAATTTTCTTTGCTTTAGCAGGTCAGTCAATTTTAAATCTCAACTGGCAATCCGATGGGGAATTAACATCAGAAATTTGTTCCAACTTAGCATTATCTCCATTAGAATTAAAGCAAGTTATAGAGGCAGCACAAAAACTTTGGGAACGCTGGCAAAAAATAGGTATTAATGATATTTTTCCAGAACAAGCTCCGGTAGTTAAACAATCTATAAAATTACAAAGTCGTCTCAGTGAAGAATCTATACAGGTTCTTACTAATAAATTTAATGGTGAAAATACCTTGTGGGATATTACAGCTAAAAAAAGGCAATGTTTAACCTTAACAACTCGTACTATATATCATTTTTTAAAACAAGGTTTAATAGAAGTTCGAGCTATACCAGATTTACCTTCTCCATGGGAACAATTACGCCTAGCTTACTGTTCAACAAATCGTTATAGACCTCTGATAGCTTGTATAGATTCTACACCAACAACAGGTAAATTTTTAGAGCAAATTTTGATGCCTAAAGGTTATAAAATTGAGAAAATTACTGACCCAATGCAAGGGGTAGGATTAATGGCTAAAAAAAATCCTGAATTAATATTTATAGATTTAGTTATGCCGGAAGTTGATAGTTATGCACTCTGTAATTTTTTGCGGAAAGCTTCAATTTATAAACAAACTCCTATTATTATTTATACTGGACAGGATAATTATCTAAATCGGGCTAGGGGATTATTAGCAGGAGCAACAGATTTTTTAAGAAAACCAGCAAATGCAAAAAAAATCTTAGACACAGTAGAAAAATATTTAAAGTTAAAAAAACAGAAATATCAAAATAAAAATAACCTTTCGCAATCTTTAGCTTTGGCACCTGAATGCTAAAGAGAATAAAAATAGTATAATCAGATAATTTTATGAGCATAAAATTCTTATAAATTAAAGACAAAAAAATAAAAATTTAACTAAGTCAGTGCCATAAAAGATAATGATGTAAGTAAATATAAAGATACACCATATCATCAAAATACTAATGACAGAATTAATGTCGTCTAAAATGCGCATTGAAAGCGATAGCATGGGAAAAATAGAAGTACCAGCAAATCGTTATTGGGGCGCTCAAACTCAGCGATCGCTCATCTACTTCTCTATTGGCCAAGACTACATCCCACCAGAAGTCATCAAAGCATTCGCCATTCTCAAAAAGGCAGTTGCTCAAACCAACCACGAACTCGGCAAACTCCCAGAAGATAAAACAAAATTAATTTCTCAAGCAGCAGAAGAAATAATTGCTGGGAAACTAGATGGTAACTTTCCGCTGCGAGTATGGATGACAGGAAGTGGCACCCAGTGCAATATGAATGTCAACGAAGTCATTTCTAACCGGGCGATCGAAATTGCTGGTGGAGAAATGGGAAGCAAAATACCAATACATCCCAACGACCACGTTAATATGTCGCAGTCATCTAACGATACTTTTCCTACTGCTATGCACATCGCCTCAGCAATAGCATTACAGGAAAAGTTGTTGCCGAAAGTCAAGAAAATGCGCGATGCACTCCAAGAAAAATCAGAAATATTTTCCGAAATTGTTAAAATAGGGCGTACTCACTTGCAAGATGCTGTACCGTTAACATTGGGGCAGGAATTTTCTGGATATGTGGCACAACTCGATGCAAATATACAACACATAACTAATGTTTTGCCAAGTTTGTATGAACTCGCTCTAGGTGGCACCGCAGTGGGAACGGGATTAAATACAGTTAGTGGTTTTGCCGAACTTGCTGCAAAATATATTAGTGAAATAACTGGGTTGCCATTTGTGTCTGCACCTAATAAATTTGCTGCGTTAGCTGCTCACGATCCAATAGTTATGGCGAGTGGCACTCTGAAGACTTTAGCTTGTTCGTTGTTGAAAATAGCTAATGATATTCGGTGGTTGGGAAGCGGTCCCCGGTGTGGGTTTGGAGAGTTAATTTTACCTGCAAATGAACCTGGGTCTTCAATTATGCCAGGAAAAGTTAATCCTACTCAGTGTGAGGCAATGACGATGGTAGCGACTCAGGTGTTTGGGTATGATGCAGCGATCGCTTTTGCTGGCGCTCAGGGAAGTTTTGAGTTAAATACTTATAAACCGATGATGATATTTAATTTGATTCAGTCGATTAATTTGATTGCTGATAGTTGTAATAATTTTACGGATTTTCTATTAGTTGATTTGCAGGCAAATCAGAAAAAAATTGAGTTTTATTTGGAACAGTCTTTGATGTTAGTGACAGCTTTGAGTCCGAAAATTGGGTATGATAATGCTGCGAAAGTTGCTAAAGTTGCCCATGAAAAAGAGTTGACTTTGAAGGAAACTTGTTTGGAATTGGGTTATGTTTCTGCAGAGGAATTTGATGAGATTGTAATTCCTAAAAATATGACTCATCCTTCGTAAGCATTCAGCGGTCAGCTATCAGCTATCAGCTATGAGTAGGTCTAGTAGTGGACTGTTTCACCTAAAATAGTGCATTAAGCCTTTTGATAATCACCGTATCACCTGGTTATTACAATCCCCCACCCCCCCATTTTCTAATGCACATTTTTAGATGAAACTATCCACTACTGGACTACTGGACTATTAATAAAAAATAATCATTTCGTAGGTTGGGTAGAACGAAGTGAAACCCAACAAATATTTTATGTATAGATGTAGACTTTTGTTGGGTTGCGCTGTCACTTAACCCAACCTACTAGGTTAAATTAATAATAATTTGTTAGGTTATTTCCACAAGATAAACCCAACAAATATTTTATCTATGGATGCAGGTTTTTGTTAGGTTGCGCTGTCACTTTTTATATTGCGGAGCAAAACCCAACTTACTATATTAACTCCTTTCTAATCTTTGCTTTTCGATCTGCGCTTTTCTCTCTTTATAAAATGGGCAACTTTGCTTGCAATACTGACATTCTTCTTTAGGACAAATGAGGAGACCACAAGAACAACTTTTTTCTCTTCCAAAAATAAGGGGAGAACAGCCACATTTACCTTTCCCTTTTATCTTTCCACCACAGTAAGCAATAATAGTTTTCCAGGATTCATTGGAAGCTTTTTTTCCTTGCAATATACCTTCATTTCTAAACTTAAATATCCTAAACTCTGTTAATCGTGTTTTTTCTCTATTTTCCCAAAGAGTTTGTAAAGTATTACAAAAACTCTGTATTGTCTGCAAAGGGTCATAAATTTTTAATGGATGATTTCTCTGGGAATTTTCATATAAAATATCTAAATATCCTTGGGGAGTATATTCTGGATTATTCTCTTCAAGCATCTGTAAAAAATGTTTGAGTATAGAAATATATAGATGAGATAGAGAGATTATTTTCTTTTTAGGAGATGTGGGTATGTTTATGAGAGAATTTATAAACTCAAGCTTCCACTTTGGTAAATGACTTTCCCATTCTTTAGGTAAATTTTCCCTGGCGAGAATAAATAATGGTAAAGGCTTGATTCCTACTATAGAAATCTTTTCCCAACTAGGAATTTTTCCGTCTGATAGTTTTGTTTTAAAATCCTTAAAATGGTTGACTATTTCAATCTGTTTTTCGTAAAATATATCTCCGTAGTCAAACAACCAGTGAGGTAAATAAGAATTAGAATTTCCTAATCTAGACAAATCAATTTTTAGCCTATTTGTTTTACCAATAATGTTTTTTAATTCCTCAAGTAATCTTTGATAAAAAACACCTATAATTTTCGGATTTTCTACACCTTTTAACTTTTCTTCCCCATCAATAAATTGCTTTTGCAAATAAGGAGATAAAACACCAACAATATAAACTTCTTTTTCTTTCTTATCCTTATTTGTTCGTTTATGCTTAAATTCAGGAACACAAAACTCAGAATAAGCCTTGGAATCCTTGGAGTTGACAGTAAACCGAGAATTTTTAACATCAAGCAAAGTCTTTTGATCGAGTCTAATATCTCCTAATTTCCAGTCTGAGCTTTGTTCAGTAATCTGATGAATAGAAATATCTTCTACTTGATATCCGAAAGCACAAGAAAATTTAATAACTAGCTTTTCTGCTCCTCTAGCAGAAACCATTTGAGCGTATTTGAATTCATTTGTCTCTATAGCAGCTTCCCACTTTTTTATTAGCTGTTTATCATCTTCATTGTCTCTAACTTCTTTGTATAATTTTCCCCAATCTTCTTGTAAGTGTTGAGCATAGGGATAATCAGAGTTATTAAAGTTACTAACTATTTGAAAAAATTCCTTGTAGAGATTTTGTATAAAAGGTGTAGCAATTTCGGAATCATTACTATTCACACATATATTAAAAATTTCTTCATATTCATCATCACGAGGTATTTTTTTTACATTTATAGCTTCCTTTTTATCATACTCAGATGTATGGCACAAACCACAACAAACATAGTCTCCAAATGACAATGGTTCAGAAGACTCAAAATGGAAAAAAACATCAGATTTTGTGGCAATTTTTCCTGTTTTCCACAAAAAACTAACAACAACTCCAGTATATGTCTTTAATTTAACATTTATTGCCTTAGAACCTTTAAAGTCTTCTTCCAAATCAAAACAAACATAAACCCCTCTTCCTTTTTCTCCTTCTAAAAGTATTTGTAAATCTTCTGGTATTTCACGGCGTTTAACATAAATATCTCTATCAATATCTGTTTCTTCGAGAGTAATAAAACCATAATCATTTATTTTTTGCAGTTTCCGATTAAAACCACCAAACCATATAATTCGACCAGTTTCCATTTTTTTGCTATCTCCCTGATACTTCCTAAAAATAATTAGTCATTTAGAACCTAAAACTAACTATAACTTATATTGTTACCATCTTCCTTCTTGATTTAACAGCTTTCGATTATATAGCAATATGAAATGATTGGTCAAAAAAAACTGTAGGAGGTTTAGTCTCTCAACCCAAGGTAAAATGGGATTTGGAAGCCAAAACCCTATTGGACTGACACATCTGAAATTGTGCGTTACAACGGATTGCTAATACCATTTCGTAGTTGAAATTGAAGCCGTATAACTGAGCTTACAAATTTAGCTATTAACTAATAACTAATATAAGTTCATAAGCAAAATTAATCACACATTTTATTAGCTCCCTATTCCCTCTCTTGAAATTGAGACAATAGGGAAGCAATAACTTGATTTTGATTGATACTTCGACTCTGTTGTAAAGCCTCTTTTAAAACATCTATTAGTAACCCTGGTAAAACTTGAGATTCTGTAATCCTTTTACTGCCACCATCAACCATAGTAAAAGCAATAATATCTACATTTTTTACATCAACTATCCAATATTCTTTGACTTTTAAATCTTCATAAATCAACCTTTTCTCTCCTTTATCATCAGACAGTGAAGTATTGGCTATTTCTATGACTAAATCTGGCGATGGATATGTATCTAAATCTACAATAGAAGTTCCCCTGGGAATAATATTGGCATTGTCACCTATGTAGTAGGAAATATCTGGTTGTACTTCTTGAAATCGGATTTTTCTATAACTACAATTAATTAAACCATTACTGTCGATATTTTTGAGACTACAGAAAATACCAATAACTACAGAAGTAAGTGAATGATCGCTAGCATGGTCGTAACCTACTGGTGACATTTCTATTCTGAATTTTCCTTGAAAATAATAAGATTTAGCTTTAGAGTAAATGGGATTTTCAATAGTTTGGATATATTCATCCCAAGTAGCTGAAACCCATGTATCTTTTGGAGTTTTTACTTGTAAATTTGTCATAAATTAAATTGATGTTAACTAATAGAGAGGGCGAATACCATTCGCCCCTACATATGGTGGTTTAAAAGTCAATTTGCGTAAGTCTAGTTAGCAAAATAAGCAACAGCAAAAATACTATTTATCTTAAACAAAACGACATTACATTTTAACTACTTCAGCTTGAGTATTCTCTGTTGATGATAATATTGAACTAACCTTGACCGCGCGGAACATTCCAAAACGACAAAGACCACTCCCGAATGCCAGACGCATTAGTAACAAAGTAGGTACTTCTCGTATAGACTTAATTATCCCTGATAAACCAAAACGAATCATTCCTTGAGGTCTAATTACACCTTGCCAGATAGAATCAAACCAAGAAGGAATAGTCTCCTGTGTCCAATCTGCTGTTACTACTTCCCCTTCAACTAATCCAGTTTCTGCTATCAGTTCCGAAAAACCCTCAATACTAGAAAAAGCAGGATGAGACCACTGCTCTAATAACTGTTTCATTACAGGTTTTTCCCAGAAATTGAGTGGTTTTTGGCGATCGTCTCGCTGGTTCCAGTCAGCTACAACCAATATTCCACCAGGTTTTAATACACGCATCATTTCTTGAGCATATTTAGCTTTATCTGGCATATGAGGTCCTGCTTCAATAGACCAAACTACATCAAAACTATTATCTGGAAAAGAAAGTCCTAGAGCGTCATCTACTTTAAATTTAGCATCAACTCCTTCCAGGGTTAATTCCTGGGCACGTTGAACTTGTTTAGGACTAATCGTAATTCCTGTAACGTCAAACCCATAATCTTTTGCTAAAATACGGGTGCTTCCACCAATGCCACAACCTACATCTAGAACAGTAGTACCGCGAGATAGTTTATCCAACCCTCCCCATTTCACCATTTCATGGACAAAGTCAGACTTGGCAGTCAAAAAATCTTTCTTCTGTGGTGGCGAACCATAGTGACCTAAGTGAATGTGTTCGCCCCAGTAAAATTCTAGGATACCATCTTGAGTCCATTCATCGTAGGAATTGGCTACCGTCTCAGACGACTCATAACTGCGAGGGGTGAGAAAATAAAGCGCAATACCTACTACTGATAGTAAAAGTAGAAATCCCAATAAGTAATATAAGAACATTTATCAAACCAGATTATTTATTTACCATTTTATTTATAGCAGGGAACAGGGAACAGTGGTGCGGCCTCGCGTCAGCATACCATGCTATAGAACCCAAATGAGTTCTATGCGACCGCCAATCTCTTAAGCATCAATCGGATCAAACACAGATTAATCTTAGCTGTAGTCTTTTTAAGAGTCCTTTTCCTGCGGAATGCTGCGCAAACAAAATTTTTGGTCAAGCTTTTACACCTGTCAAGTAAAATAGTAATTTTGGTATGGGTTAACAGGTTTGGACTTGAAGTAATCAATGTTATCTGACAAAATTTCTATTCATCCCTGATCGTCAGATACATTGGCTTTGCTGCAATAAATAAAAAAAGCGCACCGCCCGCTCTGAGGTTTCCTCAGAGTAAGGACGGAGCAAGAAGGAAAACCGAGACTATCTACCGCGCTTATGTCGCTTAATTCCGTTCGTGGATTTGTAAAAACAAAATCATGATTGACTTGATACTAGCATTGCAGGTATTTTTTACAGATAAGTGAATCAATGATGATTAAAGTTGTCCATCTGGCTTTTTTTTACCTGTTGATGTACTTGAGAATGCAATACATCTCTAACCTTCTCAATTATCCCTGATGCTCGCCACTGAATGTAGCTGCCAAAATACTGTTGAATAAGGAGGTAAGTATGCAGGGTAAGTTACACCTGTTACAACCATTCTTAAGTTGATACAAGATACCATCTAAGATTTCTCTGTTGCTCCATTTTTGTGGCCGAGTTTTCTTCTTCTTAGGTAGTAGTGGTTCGATCAGAACCTATTCTTTGTCTGTTAAACTACTTGAAGGCTGGCATTTTCTCATGCTAGTTGGTGATCGCTCATTAGTATAACTTTATTCCTAAAAGATCCCACTCAGGGGTTCTATAAATACATTTTTCCTTTGTTTCGTCTGAAAATTATCTAATATTATCTTTTATACCTGGAGTTTATTAAACTTGAAAAGCTCTTGAGTATAGTCATTAATTCAAATATTTCTAGTCTATGCAACAATTCAACCGCCGACAAATTCCTATTTTATTTATGATTTTTTTGCCAGTTTTATTCATGGGAATTTGCATCCTAAAATATAGCGTAAATTTTCCTTTTTCTGACCAATGGCCTCTAGCAGTAATGTTTGAGAAAATCTATGCTGGAAATTTATCTTTTAGCGATTTATTTGCTCAATTCCATGAAAGTAGAAAATTTTTTCCCAGGCTAATTTTTATCGGTTTAGCTTATTTGACTAATTGGGATGTCAGATATGAAATGTTGGTGATATTTTTGTTGACTTGTGTTGTTTCTTTCAATATTTATTGTTTAAATAGGTTGACTGTTAGGGCTAGTCTTTTTACTCAACTTTTGCTCTTGGCAATTTCTAATTTACTAATTTTTTCTCCTGCCCAATATGAAAATTGGCTTTGGGGAATTCAAATTGTTGTTTATATCCCTGTTGCTTGTTTGACTGGTTGTTTGGTTATTGCCCAGAAAAAACTGAATTTAAGAACTAAGTTTATTATTTGTTTTTGTCTCTGTACGGTTAGCACTTTTTCTTATGCCAATGGAATGTTAATTTGGGTATTAATTTTTCCAGCATTGGCAATTTTAGCTTCTGGAAAATTTGAGGAAGTTTTTACTAAGAATATTTGGATAATTATCGGTGGGTTGTTGGGTTTAGTTGCTAATTTAGTCGTATATTTTTATGATTATCAAAAGCCCGATAAACATCCAAGTTTTTTATCTGCTATAGCTCATCCAGTTGAGACAGTTCATTATTTTTTAGCTTTTTTAGGCGCTCCTTTAGGATTTGAAAATTTAACTGTGGCGACAATAGTTGGAGGTTTGGTATTTGGTTTTTGGCTGTTTTTAGGTTGGAAATTTTTTTGGTTAGTTAAAACAGATTTTTTATTGTTACATCGTTTAATTGGCTGGCTAATAATTGGGGTTTATGGAATTATTAGTGGTGCTGTAACTGCTGTAGGTAGAGTTGGTTTTGGTGTCGCACAATCTTTGGCTCCAAGATATACGGCTTTTTCTTTATATTTGATGGTTTCTTTGGTTTATTTGTTGGCTATTTTTTGGCAGTTAGCTAGTGAAAAAAATGTTCATAAAAAGTTGATTAAATATACTTCCTACTTTTTAGTTAGTGTTGTGATTATCTTACATTTTAAGACTACTATTAATGCTTTGGAGAGGATGAGCGATCGCCGAGTAATTTTATTACAAAGTAAGGCTTGCCTGTTAATGATAAATGTTATTCCTCAAGATGAATGTTTAGTGACTAAAAGAAGTCCTGAACCTCTGATAAATACAGCTAATATTCTGGATAAATTAGGTTTTTTACAACCTGGTTTAGTCAAGAGTAAGAATATTCAATATATTGCTGGAGAGAGACAAACAGAATTAAATTATGGTTATTTTGATACAGTTAATCAAATTGATAATCGGACTTATTTTGCCAATGGTTGGGCAATTTTACCCGAAAGAAATGAAGTTGCTGATGGTGTGATTTTAACTTACGAAAATACCGAGGGAGAAGACATCATATTTAAGTTAATTAATCAGAGAATGCCGAGACCTAGTGTCAAGGAATATTTTGATAATTCAGCTTATTTAGATTCAGGTTGGCAAAAGTCTTTTACTGTGGAAGAAATTCCTCAAGGAAAGGTTAAACTTAAAGCTTGGGCGTTTGATACTGAAGCTGGCAAAGCTTTTTTATTGAATCAAACTCAAATAGTTAACGGGCGATCGGTAGTAATGGAACGAAAATATGCGCCAAGGCTGTAAATCATACCACGCAAGCTTTGTAGCAACATCTGACATGTATATAAACGCCCTCAACACTCACTCATCAGAGCAAGAGTATTGTCAATACTCTTGTGTTGTAAGAATTGCTCTCATAATAATATAAATTTAATTTCTACTTACAACTCCTCAGTTAATAAGATTTGCAAAGCGTTTTGAGCAACTTGTTTTGCCCTTATACCAATTTGAAAAAAGAATGTTACGAATAATAAGTGCAATAAAAAGATTTTGTAGGAAATGTCCCTTTGACAAAAAAGAGAATTTACGACCTGAAAATTGGTATTAAATCTATTCCCATACGACTCCTGAATTCTGGATTCTGTTTGCGGAGCATTCCGTAGGAAATTCTAATAAATACCCTAGCTATTTGTAGCAAACATTTATCAAATTGGTATTAATGATATGACTTTTTGATACTTTAAAGAATGTGAAAATGACCCATCAAGGCCCGCAGTTCCTCAATTCCCATTAAACCAACTCTTTCGGTGGCAAAAGTATGACGTAAATCATGGAGTCTTACTCCTGTTAATATGGGACTTTGATTGGTTACTTCTCTCCATAAGCTATAAACTCTATAAAATTTTTCTGAGGTAGAGATCAGACAATTTCATCTTGCCAAAGTCCGATATTTATTCATCCTAACTCCTCATAACGTCGCCGTTTGAACTCCAAGATTTTGGCAGATAATTATCACTAGAATACTGAAACATATTCGCCATCATCCACAAGACAAATAACGTTTATTAGGTATCAAATATAAACAACTAGAAAAATCATTAAAACAAAAATAAACCTAAACGGTTTCCTCCAAATTCACAATTCATATCCCATATTTTAGAATTACTTAATCTTTGACAAATTGTCTTTTGACAAAATATTTACTGAGAGATTAGGGTATTTCTCAAATTTATCAATTTGAGGATTTATCAAGATGAATTTAATCTTAAAAAAATCTACAGAATTAACAAAAATTAACCAAAAGTTGCAACAACTCCGACAGCATAAAAGATTGATGGTAATTGACACCAGAGTGGAAAATTATCGCCAGTTAGCCACCGGAGTTACTCCACAAACAAAAGTTGCTTTAATTGACCCTAACCGTGATGGAATAGAACAAATTACCGAACTTTTATCTAACTATCCAACTAATAGTTTGCATATTGTCTGTCATGGCGATCCTGGAATTTTATATCTAGGAAAAACACCAATAACCGAGCATAATATCTCCAAATATACTGGATATCTGCAAGAATGGGGAACTATTGATATATTACTCTATAGTTGTAATATTGCCAGTCAATCGAATAACTTTATCAAACTTTTACATCAACTAACTGGAGCTAATATTGCTGCTTCAAAACATCAGGTGGGCAACCCATTAAAAGGTGGAACTTGGGATTTAGAAAGTCGCATTGGTTCAGTTACTTCAGAGATAGCTTTTTTACCAGAAGTTATTAAATATTATTCTGGAGTTTTTCACGGTTTACAATTCTATTTCGGTCAAGATGAAACAGGTCAAATCAGAGCCTATCTTGGCAAAGATGACAGTGTGAGTAACGGCTACACAAACCTATTTTCTGACGACTATCTCACTTTATCGCCAGTTGGGGTTTGGGATGACCGAGTAGTAGAAGAATCAGATACTGCCTTCGACTATCGCTATACTGATAACGCATCCTATTTTCCTGGTTTCACACCACAGGTAGATATGTTCTACGAGACTCCTGTAGATGGGAGTCCAGTGGATGATTCTTTCGATCGCGAACGCAATACTTATTTCCAAGTCAACTTTCTTGATGAGCTGAAAGTCTGGGATGGTGAAAGTTTTGTGACCACAGGTGGAGAGGTGATGACCTGGTATCAAGAAAACTGGTTGGTCAACGATGAAGGTGAATGGTATGTAGAATTCGCAAATGAAGTCACTACAGGGGAAGCTGTTGTAGAAGGAGAACCATACTATTATGCAGTATATAACGAGCCTGGTAACGACCACTGGCATTATGTCATGGAACTACAGGAAGGGACTTCACCTACAGGTATTGATGACGGACTTTACCTTTTGCCAATCAGTGTTGAGACTAATATTCCTGGTAGCATTCCTTCCGATCCTGTTTATATTCTCTACAATCAAAATCTCTCTCCCGCCCCCGATGCAGACCAAGATACTATTCTGGCAGCTCAAAACTATCTGCTGGAAGAGTTCGGCACGACTGAACCCGCTCAAGAATTTAAAGCCTTCTTAGACAGCAGTCAAAATGGAGTAGAGTCAGACGCTACGGGAGTTGCAACTTTTAGCCTCAATGCCGAACAAACAGAAATAGAATATACCATTCAATTAAATGGAATCGATCTAATTGAAGACCCCGCAGAACGTACCGCCGATAACGCAGTCACCAAAATTCACTTTCACCACCGCGACTATGGCACTAATGGCAGTCACGTTTTGAATATCTTTGGGGCACCATCTGTAGATGACGATGATATTCAGATCGACTACGAAAGTGAAACAATTACAGGTAAATGGGATTGGTCTGATGCTGCTGCCAATTTTGCTCGCCATTCTGAACCCAAGTCTGATGGGGTTTATGGTGACTGGACAGCTCCCGAATTAGAAATTGAAGTTGTTGAAGCTTACGATGATGGCACTTTAGGTATCAAACTACTAGATGGGGAACCCCGAGACGAACTCAACATTTTTGAGGGAACTCAGCTCAACTTTGGCAATGGTGCAACAGTTGAGATAACAGAAAATATCACCATATCTACGGTAGAAGGCAGTACAGTTGCAGCAAGTCTGCTAGAAGGAGGCGATCTTCCTACCGGGGAAATAGCCATTCTGCCTACCGCTCAAATGCCGGGAACTCAACCAGTGATAACTTCTCTAGTTAATCTATTTCATGGCAACCTCTACGTCCAGGTGCATACAAACCAAAATCCTGAACCTGGTGATATTCGAGGTCAAATATTACCTGTGAGAACTGTGGATGATGCCGAAGATGGGGTACTTCATGGCGGTACGAGTAATGAATTATTTGAATTGAATGCTGCTGACGTTGGAGGTCTGGAGATTCAAGAAGTAGCTGGTCGCGAAACTTTGACTCTTGAAGGTATGGAAACTTCTATGTCAGACTTGCATCGAGAAGATACCGATCTAATGATAGATGTCAACCAAGATGGCAGTTTCCAAACAGCGGAGGATCTGACACTGAAAGACTTTTTTGCAGAGGAAGCAGGAGAAGTTGGCGTAGGTTATATTGAGTTAGTTGATGAGATTTCTGGTTCTGAAATTTTAACAAGTGTCTCTTCGAGTGGGGACGACTTACTCCAGGGAACTTCAGGAGAAGATATTCAGCAAGGTAAGGGTGGTAACGATGTTATGTTTGGCTTTGCTGGTAATGACGAACTCTATGGCAACCGGGGTAACGATAGTATCAATGGTGGTGATGGTGATGATATTCTCAAAGGTGGTTATGAAAACGATACTCTGAAGGGAAATAGTGGCAATGATACATTGATTGGTTGGAAGGGTTTTGATGCTTTGCTCGGTGGCAGTGGAGAAGATAGTCTGAGCGGTGGTCTCGGTCGCGATCGCCTCAATGGAGGAGAGGATGACGATATTCTCAGTGGTGGAGCGAGTAAGGATAAATTTATCTTTGCTGCTAATAAAACATTTAGCGAAGCAAATTTAGGCGTGGATGAAATCACTGATTTTGTATCCGGCCAAGATCGAATTATCTTGGATGTAACTGTGTTTTCTGCCATTACTACTACTCCTGGAGAAAGTCTAGATAGTAGCGAATTTGCTGTGGTGGATGGTGAAGCTGATGTATTTACCGCTGATGCGACTATCGTTTATGACTCTGCTAATAGTACCTTATATTACAATCCTAATGGTATTGAGAATGGCTTGGGAGAAGGCGATCGCTTTGCTATTTTCTCTAATGGAGTATCTTTGGAGGCAGATGATTTCTTAGTCAGAGCTTGACGCTCTTTCCTTTGATTTCATTAATATCATGTCCGGTTGAACAGTTATAAATAAATAACGACGGAGTCCTCAGGAGTCAGGAGTCAGGAGTCAGGAGGGAAGAAAGAAGAAGAACAAGAGAAGAAGGAGAAAGTTTTTTCTCACTAATTATCCGGACATAATATAACAACAGCGATCGATTGATAGCAGTTTTCATTAGAATAGAGTACAGAGATGTTGGCTTTAAGGCAGGAGCTATGTAGTCTACCAAAGCGAAAACGGCTCCGATCGCGGTTAGAAATTTATAATTATATCATCCGGACATGATATAACTAGGTTTTTTGCTACGGAATGCTACGCAAAAAGGTGGGTCCAATATTGCGATTAGTTACCGTAACCTTGGGGTTTTAATGCAGAAATGTAGTCTGGATTTACTTCTGCTGAAAAGTAAGCCATTAACTCCGTACAAGTTGATGTAGGTCGAAACCAATTCACTGCTATACACTCAGAATCATTTTCACATAAGTTAGAACATTCTTCTGGGCCAGAAACATCGGTAACAGCAAGCCCTCGCCCTCGGATAAATACATCAGGGGACAATGGCCCCATATCGTCTGCAAGAGCTGAAGTTACATTTGCCAGCATCGTACCGAAAAAAACCAATGCGACCAGCATGATTCCTGCGATAATTTTCCACAATCTTTCCATTTGTCTCTTCGTTTATCCTTATATTGGGTGCTTTTCAAAAGGAACTTTTCAGAACATTTTTACCTTTCCCTCAGATGAAGACCTTTTTCTCTAATATTTTCTTAATTTTTCCTTCTCAAACAACTACAGACAATAATTGACTTTTCATCAAGCAATATCTATAGAGATAATCTTGGACGAATCTTTCCAAGGATTTTAGTTGAAAACTATTTGGTATTATTCTGTAAGCATTTCCTACGGAATGCTGCGCAAACAGTTATTAGCTATCAACTCTCAGAAAAAGGACAGGGTTTTAATGAAAATAGACTGTTTTAGCCAGTTTTTGTAGTAAGATTTAATTCTGACTCAATTAGTAAAGCTTTTATCTAAAACTAAAAACAATACCTAATAGCTGATAGCTGATAGCTGACGGCTGAATGCTTACATTATTCTGCTCGAAAAACTTATTCCACAGTCAATTTTAATTCCGGAAAGATAGAAGATTGAATGAGTTGCTTTTCCTTAAATTGAGTAGATTTATACTCTCCATTTTCTAGGGTATTAACTGTAAAAGTTGGCTGTTTGGGATAACCGATAAATTTTCTTCCTCCTAATCCCAAATAATCCACAATCCAATATTCTTTAATGCCCATAATTTCATAAGCATCTAGTTTGAGAGGATAATCATCGCTCCAATTGCTACTGACAACTTCAATTACTAACTTAATTGACTGACTATTAATTAAAGTAGATTCTTTTTCTCAACGTGGTTCATTCTGAATAAAATCTCGGTTGACAACAATTACATCTGGTTCGTAACCTGATAAATTATCGGTTTTGACAATACATTCTTTAGGGATAAAGTAAGGCGACCCTGAATGCCTAATTTCCAAGCTCAACTCAGCCATTAAAAAACCTGCAATTTGAGAATGTTGACCTCTAGGTTTAGGCATTTGAGTAACTACTCCGTTATGTAATTCATAGTGGTATTCCGACTGTTCTGGATACCAATTAATAAATTCATCAAAATCACTAAAACTTGTCCTATAAAGTACCTGGGTCATAATATCAAATCCGGTTGAATACTTATTATTATAGTTGGGAGTGAGGGAGTGAGGGAGTAGGGGAGTAGGGGAGTAGGGGAGATGAAATATTGAAGTAATTATAGAATTATAAACAGATATTAAACATCTCCTCCAAAAGAGGGAGTAGGGAGTAGGAAGTAGGGGGAAAGAATTGATAAATAAGAGTGCGGTAATCTAAGCATTCAGCAGTCAGTCATCAGCTATCAGCTATCAGCTATTGCTTTTAATTTAGGATAAAAGCTTTATTAATTGTTTTACTACAAAAGTTGGCTTCCTTACCCTTAAAGTCAGTTGTTAATTGTAAGCATTCAGCAGTCAGCTATCAGCTTTATTAATTTTAGTTGACAATTTAAGCTTGCTGTTCTTGTGCTTCAATTCTTTGTTTAAAAATGTTGTAGAAGTTAAGCAAATGCTTGCTTCATTTATTAAAAAGCTGTTTGCGCAGCATTCCGTAGGAAGAGCTGACAGCTAATAGCTGAATGCTTACCTGATAACTGATAACTGAAATGACTACTCCCTAAAAGTTGACAATTATAAACTAGATATGTATGATTTGGGCGAGTAGTGAGTAAAGACTATGAAAAATATAGATTATTCTGTAGTTATTCCCATCTTCAACGAAGAAGAAATCATCCCTGAACTATGGCGACAGTTATTAGATGTTTTACAGCGACTTGATGGTAATAGCGAAGTAATTTTTATCAATGATGGTAGTGTAGATTCTTCCTTTGAACTGTTAAAAAAAATAACTCAGCAACACCTAGAAGTAAAAATTATTAACTTTTCTAGAAATTTTGGACATCAATCTGCTTTGTCTGCGGGAATCGATCATGCTGATGGAAAAGCAGTTATTTTAATGGATGGAGATTTGCAAGATTCTCCAGAAGCGATTATTAGTTTTTCACGACTTTGGCAACAGGGATATGATGTGGTTTATGCTATTAGAAAAAATCGTAAAGAAAAATTGTTGAAACGATTAGCATTTAAAAGTTTTTATTACATTCAAAGAAAGTTGTCAGGAATTATCACTCCAATGGATGCAGGTATCTTTTCATTAATGGATAGAAAAGTCATCTTAACTCTACGACAAATGCCAGAACGCAACAAATATTTAAGTGGTTTAAGAGCCTATGCCGGATTTAAACAAATAGGTATTTCTGTAGAACGTGGTCCTCGATATAGAGGTGAGCCTAAAGTTTCAGTTTCTAAGTTATTTAAGCTTGCTTTTGATGGCATATTTTCTTTTTCAACAATTCCTTTGAAAATGGCAACTATTTTAGGCTTAGTATCTGCAATTTTCTCTTTTATTATAGGATTAATTGGTCTTTACTTTAAATTTGTTTTAGGGCAAGAATTTTTATCTTGGGCTTATGGTTTAACTACAACATTTTTTATGGGGGGAATACAACTCCTGTCTCTAGGAATTAT
Organism: Okeania sp. SIO2F5; assembly: GCF_010692685.1. NCBI lineage: Bacteria > Bacillati > Cyanobacteriota > Cyanophyceae > Oscillatoriales > Microcoleaceae > Okeania > Okeania sp. SIO2F5. The sequence goes on from NZ_JAAHGU010000091.1 coordinate 24,701, forward strand.
TGGAGAATATATTGGTCGTATTTACGATGAAGTTAGACAAAGACCGTACTATATTATTAGAGAAAAAATTGGCTTTGAGAAAATAAGTTCAGATGAAAGTTAAAATTTTTAACAGTGGGTTGAACAAGAAGATTTAAGTTATCTACTAAAAACTGTGGTACACAATTTTTCAGTATCTGGATAACAATTTATATTCAATTTTATTTATAAAATATTTTTTTCACTCAGCAGATTAATTTCATGGAGTTGAAGAAGGTTTTTAGTTATAGTTTTTAGGTTAATACTTCAGTCTAATTTTAAACCAAGGTTGCACAACAAGTTTCTCTTCAATCTACCACCTAAAATCTAATACTAATTTCATTAGGACTTACGCATAACTACCACTTATGCCTAGGGGTTAACGGCCAACCCCTAAAAATGCTGTATAATTTCGTCTTTTGCGTAAGTCCTGTTCATAAAATATTGCTACATTCATGGAAGAGTAAGCAGGGATTAGGTAGGGATATTGCATGCAATGTCCCTAGGTCGCAGAGGAAAAGAAGTATATGAAAAAAGAGAAAAAAAATTAAATATTTACAATATCTGCGAACGATCAAATTTTATACTTAAGGCCAAAAATTATCTTTTGATTTTGGGTTTAATTCCCCGCCGTCTACGCGGTGTTTACAATTGGTTGGGGTTTGAGTCCCCATTCTCTTTTTCCTTTTTCGGTCTTTCCTTCTTACTTCTTCAAAGATTAAGATCTAACTACCTTTTTCAAATTGGTATAAAACCTTTAGAGCGTAATGAGGATAATGACAACAGAAAAAAAATCCCCAATTAGCAAAAAAATCTTCAAGAATACTTTCCAACTTTTAAATTGGATAAGTATAGTTTTAGTTATACTTCCAGCAGTTGCAATGGGAATATTAATTCTGACCTACAGCGTTAATATCCCTTATTGGGACCAATGGAATCTTATGCCTCAGTTATTCATAAAAATTTCCCAAAATTCCTTGTCCTGGCAAGACTTGATTGCTCAACATAATGAAAGTAGAAAACTATTTCCACGACTAATATTTCTCGGACTGGCATATTTAACTAACTGGGATGTTAGATATGAAATGCTAGTAATATTTATCTTAGCTTGTCTAGTTTCTGTTAATATTTATCGCCTCAATCGATTAACCGTAAATGCTAATTTGTTGACAACTTCACTCATAGCTTTCTTGACAAATATCCTGATTTTTTCTCCAATTCAATATGATAACTGGTTTTGGGGAATCCAATTAGTAGTTTTGATGCCGATCGCTTGTATTACTACAGGAATTTCAGTTGTCTACTCCCACTTTCATACTAGATATAAATTTTTAATTTGTATGATGCTTTGCATCATTAGTACTTTTTCCTATTCTAATGGGATGATAGCTTGGATAATAATTTTACCTGTATTAATATTAGTTACGGCAAAATCAACATCAGATTTACTGAAACAAAAATGGTTATTCTTAAGCTGGATAGCAGTTTTTATCAGCAATATAATTATTTATTTTTATGATTATCAAAAGCCTGAAGTTAGCCCTAGTCTTATACCAGCATTTCGGCATCCAGAGCAAACTTTACAGTTTTTCTTAGCCTTTTTGGGTTCTCCTTTGGGTTCTGGTTTTGAAATATCTCCTCTTACTTCTTCGATATTTATTGGTGGAGTAGAAATAGGAATATTTTGCTGTTTATTTATTTACCTACTCAAACATATTAAAAATTACCATATTTTAGAGAGAACTATTGGTTGGATGATGATTGCTATCTACTCAATAATTAGTGCTTTAATTACTGCCGTTGGTAGAGTTGGTTTTGGAGTAGAAAGTGCTTTACCTTCAAGGTATACAACATTTTCTATTTATTTAATAATCGCTATTATACATTTATTACCAATAGTTTTGAGCCATATTTATAGTCAGATAAATCCGATAAAATCGCAAGTATGGCTCTATAAAGTTACAGTGGCGATCGCCATGACTGGATTGATGATTTTACACTATAAATCGTTTACTTATAGCGTGAAAGAAATTAAATCTAGCTATCAATTGCGTATGGAAGGAAAAACTTGTTTGTCATTCATTAATATCATTGAAAATAAGTTTTGTATTGAAGAAAATATTTTAGGAAATTATGATCATGTTAAAGATTTAGTCAAGGGACTTAATTACTTAGGTATGTTAAAACCTAATTTAGTTGCCAGCAATAATATCGAAGCGATCGCTGCTGAAAAATCTCCAGATCAAACTTACGGATCGTTAGATGGAATTATACCTTTAAATAGTTGGTACTTTGTTAATGGTTGGGCATTTTTACCAGAGCGTAACGAGCCTGCAGATGCAATTATTTTAACCTATAAAAATCAAGCAGTTGAAGAAGGAAGAAGCGGTGCTACCCGGCGTCGGCGACAGACCCAAGGGAATGCGCACCAAGAGAGGAACAAGGAAAAAGTGGTGCTACCCGGCGTCGGCGACAGACCCAAGGGAATGCGCACCAAGAGAGGAACAAGGAAAAAGTGGATGGGGACTCAAACCCCAACCAATTATAAACACCCTGTAGATGGCGGGGTATTAAACCCAAAAGAAAAAGATGATTGGATTATTTTTGATGTTTTGATGTCTGCTCAAACTCAAAGAGAAAATTTAGTTCAACTATTCAATAATCCTGCATACCTTAACGCAGGTTGGGAACAAACAATTTCTGGTAAATTACTCCCAGAAGGTAAGTTGAAAATTGCAGCTTGGGCATTTGATGCTAAATTAGGCAAAGCTTATAAATTAGATACAAATCACCCGATTACAAAAAATGGTAGTGGAGTAGGAGAGTAGGGGAGTGTGGAAAGTATTATTTAATCTTTCTATATAGGCAGTTAAACCAGTTTATTTTCCCACTGAGCTATGTCTACAATCAGAAAAAATCAAATCATAAGCTCACCAGAAATCTGTATAACAAATTGCACATTGCCTGTAAATACCCGGCAATCAATTTCACAACCCTAATACACCTTTTTCACGTCTTTCTCCTAACTAAAAAGAAACCCACAATTTCTTTGGTGTCTATGTCAATGGCTAGCCACAGCCATTGCTTGTAATGTTTGCTCCCAACAAATGACCACATTTCATCACACTCAATAGTGAGTTTTCCGGTTTTTTTAGTAGATTTAATAGACTGATAAACCTCTGTATACTTACTATTAACGTAATGCGTGAAGCCATTTTTCAGATACACCTTTTACAGGAATAATGCCAGCTAAACTAATTTTTTCACTTTGATAATTTATCAATCAATTCTTTGGTTTGATCGTTGATGTATACTTTGGAGTTATTTGGGACAAATTGTATTTGACAGGTTTGACATTGATATTTCTGTTTTTTGTTATGAATTGTGCCATTTTTCACAATATGGCTACTACCACAATTGGCACAGATTAAATCATTATTTGGCATAGGATTAGATATTGATGAAATATTTTTGAAATGTATATTATCAGAATTTTTTGTATTACATTTAAGGTTGAGTTATTTATAACGTACTGATTGATTATATCAAGTGTTAGCGGAGCTTTGTGTTAGCAATCGCCTACAAAATAAATGTTCAAATTTCAAGTAGATTGAAGTTCAATATTTGAGAGATTAATATCATAAATTGATCATTTATATTAACCTACCACTACATATATAGGACTACCCAGGATTTTTTCTTTTTTATCCTTAATACAATTATGCTTTAAACCTTAATTATTCGGTAAAATAGCTCTATAGTCAACTTCTTCACCTAATATAAAATGTTAATTAATTGGCAAGACTTAATAGCAGAAATAAATTTTAAACATAAACAATGCCAAGACGATCCGATGAATGCTATGGCATTTGCTTATTCTTTAGGGCAATTATTACTAGAAACTCAAGCTTTATTTTCTCCCGCTGAATGGCAATCTTGGTTCAAAAAGAATTGCCATTTCTCAGAAAGTTGTGCTGAAACTTATCTGCAAATAGCTAAAAGCTGGCCTAGTTTCCGGACGCAATTAGATCCTTACAGAAAAGTGGATCTATCTGCTATGGAGAATATACCCCAGATGTCACTTATTTCCTCTAAGTCAAAGGATAGTTTTGAAGAAGATGTGGAGACAGAAGTTAAGCAAATTATTCCTTTATTGAGCAATGCTGAAAATTTTCCGACCTCCCTTCCAGACTCTGAAAAATCTGAAAATGCTACAATTATTAACTTTTATCTTCGTGGGAAAGTAGTTCCAAAAGCACGCCCACGAGTTACGACTAATGGTACTTATTTACCACCTCGATATCGTGCCTGGAGAAATCAAGCAGAAGTTGAAATTTACCGTCAAGTTTCTGACCTTAATTTAGAAGTAAATTTACCAATTCAAAGAGCAGCTATTTCTATCAGTTTTTGTGGTAAACATCGTACTAATTCTGATTTAGATAATTTAGCAGGGGCTTGTCTTGATGCTTTAACGTTAAACGGCGCGGGGGTGCTGCAGGACGACCGCTTGGCTTATATTCCTAAACTTAATCTTGAATATATTCCTAATACTAAGGAAACGGGAGTTAAGATTACAATTGAAATACTTCCTGTCAGATAAATCGTTAAATAATAAGTTTTAATTTAGTATGTTATATGGCTTTGTTGCACAAAGAAAGGAAATAGGGTAAAAGTAACAGTGCGTGGCACAGCAAACCTACACCAACGTAGATATGAGTAAGTCCAAGTCTAAATGGTTCAAACAGGCAAGCCCAAAAGCTACAAAGTTGAAATCTAGTTAACTCCAATATTACCGCCACAACTTTAATGGATTTAACTCCGAAAACATAGATTAATCCTCTAGTATTAGCAGGTGCTTTAACAGAGGGAATTTATAATTTTCAAGTAGGCAAAAAAAAATTTGATTTTGAAGAATTACCTTTTGCTGGAAGTGAGTTTAGTCATCCTTATTATTGGGCACCATTTATTTTAATTGGTAATAGATTTTGAAGAATATCGTAGGTTTTAGGTAGTAGGTAGGTCTAATTAAACGTTAAAAAAATTGTAGGGGCGGATTTTCACCTAAAACCTTGACTTATGGGTTATATAATAGA
>NZ_JAAHGU010000092.1:0-29672 GCF_010692685.1 Okeania sp. SIO2F5
GCCCCTTAATATTTACTTGATTTCGGCAGCTCTAAAATTTTGTGTAAGTCCCGTAGCGATCGCTTCGACGTAAAATTATTGATTTACAAGCATTATAGTCTAATTTTACCAGTTAAGTTGTGTAAGTCTCAATACTTACTTTATAAGTCTTTGTTATGAATGACTACGGAATTTTTTAGAAGTCTGAATTAATAATTCAGGAGTGATTCGGGAGTAGCTTTGATATGATTTTTTAGGTCATAAATCATCTTTTTTGTCAAAAATACATCTCCTGCAAAATCTTTTTAAAGTAATGCAGCATTTTAGATGAAACAATCTATTACTGGCGTGTCAAGGTTGAAAATATGAATTAAAAAACCTAACCCTCCCAACCCCCTTCCATCTCGCTTTGAAAGGGAGGAAGAAGGAAGCGGGAGAAAGACTCTCCTGTGAGCTAGAGGGGAGTTGGCAGAGAGGTCTCCATACAGGTATAAATCAAGGTATCATATATTAACAAAGCTCTCTATTTCCTATTATTAAACTGAAAGTTAAAAAGTTAGATAAATCGGCAATTATTCTCTTTAAAGTCAAAATTCAAAATTCCAAAGTAAGAATTAAAGAAAGTAAAGTCAAAATTCAAAATTAAATCAGGTCAATTAAAAATGATAAAACTGAAAGTTAAAAAGTTAGATGAATAGGCAATTATTCTCTTTAAAGTCAAAATTCAAAATTCCAAAGTAAGAATTAAAGAAAGTAAAGTCAAAATTCAAAATTAAATCAGGTCAATTAAAAATGATAAAACTGAAATTTAAAAAGTTAGATGAATCAGCAATTATTCCCTTTTACGCTCATAAAGGAGATGCCGGATTAGATTTATTTTCTATTGATGAATTAACTATTAATCCTGGAGAAAGCACATTAATTCATACAGGTATTTCTATAGAATTACCATCAGGAACAGAAGCACAAATTCGCCCGCGAAGTGGATTAGCTTTAAAACATCAAATTACTGTTTTAAATACTCCCGGAACTATCGATGAAACTTACCGAGGAGAAATAGGAATAATTCTGATAAATCATGGTAAAAATTCCTTTAAAGTAACTAAAGGAATGAAAATAGCTCAAATGGTTATAGCATCAGTCTTATCTGTTAAGGTAGAAGAAGTCGATCGATTAAGTACAACTGAAAGAGATATTAGTGGATTTGGTTCAACAGGAATATGACAGAAGAATTATATCAAAGACCGACCTGGGATGAATATTTTTTAATGATTGCTAAATTAGCTGCTACTCGCTCAACTTGTTTAGCTTTTCCAGTGGGGGCGGTAATAGTTAAAGATAGACAAGTTTTGGCAACTGGTTATAATGGTCCTCCTTCTGGTTCTTCACATTGTACAAGTCAAGGTTTTTGTTATCCTGAATTAAGTAGTTGTGATGCTAGTAAAGTTTTACCATCTCGTGCTGTTCATGCAGAAGCTAATGCTATTGCTCAAGCTGCAAAACATGGCATTTCTACGAATGGTTCAGTTATTTATGTCACTCTAGAACCTTGTATTTATTGTTTGAAATTAGTTATTTCTGCTGGAATTAAAGAAGTGTTTTATGAGACTCCTTTTAATAGTGGAGAAAAGGCAGCTTTAAGGGATATGTTTATTAAAGAAGGTTTGGTTATTCTCAAGCAAATTTCCATCTCAGAAACAATTGCTAAAAAAGCAGCAACATCTCTACTTTTTCCTACTTCTGTTGCTAAATCTTCTAAACTTGAGGAAGAATAATTTTTGAAAGTTAAAAGTCAAAAGTTAAAAGTTAAAAGTAATCTGTGCCTGAGTGTCCGCTGTGGCAATGTTCCGCCAAAGGGATTTACCAATATATCCATAAAAGGAAGCATAAACTGTTCCCTGTTCCCAGTTAAGTGTTCCCTACCCTTGCTATACAATACCGATGCTATCGGACATGATATAACTTGGTCTTTTTGTTAGACGTTTATGGTTCTATGAATACTGCCAATAAACTACCCTTAATCAAATCATATTTTCAATTGTTGGTAGGTGAACTAACAGAGAAAGATACTGTTTCAATAGTTGTTTATGCTGGAGCAGCAGGAGTAGTTTTACCACCTACAAAAGGCAACGAAAAAGAGAAAATTATCACAGCAATTAATAATAACCTCGAAGCAGGAGGTTCCACTGCTGGATTTGTCAATGAATATTTAACCTGATTAAATAAAATACTTTTGTTTTCCTTTCTAACTTGAATGACCGAACTTAATAGGAATCTCAATTATAAATTCCGTACCTTCTCTAAATCGAGAATTACAGTACAATTTTCCATGATGTTTTTCAACAATTAATTCTTGAGAGATTGACAAACCTAAACCTATATTTTTTTCCGTATGTTTAGTAGTAAATAGAGGTTCAAATATACGATTAGATATTTCTTTAGTCATGCCATGGCCATTATCATAAATAGCAATCTCTACAGAATAATCTTTTGCTTTTGTACTAATTAAAATTTGTGGCTCAAATGGTTGATGACTGATATTTTTTGCTACTAAATCTTTGTGTTTCTCCTCCAGTGAATCAATAGCATTAGTTAAAATGTGCATCAAGACTTGATTCAACTGTCCAGGATAACATTCTACTTTTGGTAAACTCCCATATTGTTTAATCAAATTAATATCAGGACAACCTCCTTTGCCTTGAAACTGATGCTGTAAAATTAAAAGTGTACTTTCTAAACCTTTGTGAATATCTACTGTTTTTATAGATTCTTCTTCTACTGCAGAAAACTGTTTGAGTGAGGTGACTACATCTCCAATTCTTTCTGCTCCGGCCATGATTGAGTCTAATAATTTTGGCAAATCTTCTTGAATAAAATCTAGTTCTATATCTTCAATTTCTGACTCAATTTCTGGCAAAAGGCGAGGAATATTTTGTTGGTAGATATTGACTAAATACAACAAATCTTTAACATCATTTATCGCATGAAAAATATTGCCAGAAATAAAATTAATAGGATTATTCACTTCATGGACAATACCTGTAATAAGCTGTCCTAAGAAAGACATTTTTTGCTTTTGAATTAACTGAGTAGTTGTCGAGTTTAGTTTCTGCAAAGTTTGCTCTAATTGATAAGCTTGTTGCCGAAATTTTTCCTGACTATTGCGTAGTGAAGCCTCCATTTCTAAACGTTCTGTAATATCTAAACCGACAAAAACTGCTGATGGTAACGATACTTCATCGCGATAATATTTTTGAGCAACTATTAGATAAGTTCTAGTATTTCCTCTAACATTGGTTTTTACTTCTTTGGCATAATTCCAATCTGGTTTAGCAAAAAATTCATAAACAAAATCATTAAATTCTGGGCTAGTTTGCAAAAATCCTACTTCTTGATTAATAAAAGTTTTGATGGGTAAATTATAGGCATTAGCTAAATGTTGATTAACTCCTATATATCGTAAATCTGCATCTACCCATGAAACTAATCCTGGTACAGCATTTAAAACCGCTTGCAATTGTTCCTTAGCTTCTCGTAAATGTAGATTAATTTTATTTTGCTGAGAAATGTTACGCACAAAAGCAAATTGATATTCATTACCCTGAAATTCTAAATAATTAACATTAACTTCTACAGGTAAAATATTGCCTTTTTTTGTGATAAAATTAGACTCAAATCTCAAATAATTTTGATTTTTAACTTCTTGCCAATGAGTTTGCCAAACTTCTACTGATAATTTTAGGTCTATATCATGAATTCTTAGTTCAAGTAGTTCAGATTCGGAATAGCCAAGAAAATTACAGCCTTGTTTATTTGTATAACATATTTTTCCAGCAATTGTTATCCAGAAAATAGCATCACCAGCATTATCTGTTGCTAACTGAGTTAATTCTAGTTGTTGTTGAAGTTGTTTGTCTGGTGTTATTTCCTCTGTAGATATAATCAGACCACCAATAATACCTTTATCTGTATGCCAAGATTTGACATTCCATTTTACCCATTGTATCAATCCATTAGAAGCAGGAACGGTAGTTAGATGTTCTAAATCAAATTGGTCAATGATACCCAGTAGACATTTTTTAGCTTGTTGATGCCAAGAATCTGGGAGATTAGGGAATAGCTGAGAATGTTGATTACCAATAATTTGATCAGATTCAAGTTGCCAATATTGTAACCACATCCCAGAAGTGGCCAGGTAGCACATTTCTTTGTCTAGCATTGCTATAGCAACAGGTATGTGTTTGATGAATTGGCATAATTGATGGTGACTTCCATGTATCTCTGGATATTGATGACTCTGGGGAAGGGTTGAATGACCATCATTAGTTGCTTTTGTTGCTTTTGTTGGCCTTTGTTTCATTTTTGAAGTTTCTTCCCTAGTCTGATTTGCTGTTTGTACTGTCAGATTGTACATAATCTCAGTTTGATAAATTAGGGGGTGTTGAATATGATTGGTTTCACCACCTCGACTATCATCTTTTTAAAACTAACTTGTCTATAAATGCAAGTTGTCAAATCTTAATTAATAGTTAATTTTTATATTAAGAATATCTCAGTTGGAGAAGTTAACTATGATTTTTTTTAAATAGAAGAATCAGAAAAATATTTATCAGACTTCTTCATAAATTCAAAAGTTATGAATATGAAATAAGTAAATCAAAAATATAATAACTACGAAATAAAAAAGCAAAAATCACTCTCAAAATAGATTGACTATCAGAATTATTTTCTATTTTCTGTATCTTTTTTTTTACTTCAGGAAGTTGTCAAAAAAAAGGTAAGCATTCAGCCGTCAGCATTCTGCAGGAAATGCTTACAAAAAAAAGTTGATTCAATCTAAAATTCATAAATAGGCCACATCAATTACCTGAATATTAAGTGTATAGATGGTTGAATATAATTTAAGCTACATTTATTGTTTTTGGTAATTTCCCACTAATACATAGTTATTTGTAACTTAATCAAATACAGGTTTGAAATTTTTATACTGAACAATAAATATTGAAATGGACTTTTTAATATATTATTAATTCTTGCCAATAAGCCAATAAAAAAAATCCTATATTTTTTATTTTCAAATTTTTATGATTACTTTACCTGTAAACATTTATAAACTCAATTCTAAGTATATTTTCCACTTAGAATTATAATTCTCCTCTTTAAGATATTTTAGCAACCTTTTGTGTAGAAACTAAAGTCTACATCAAAACTTTATAAACCAAACTACATTTTACGCAAATTTACACAAAGCAGTAAGTAAATTCATACATTAAATCTACTCTACCTTTGCGTAAAATAGCTGGATCTAGCCTTTCTTTAGTATTACAGGTCATTAAAACAACTAATTTCTGTTTCAGATAAATCCCTGATTCATCTACGACACTTTGATATAAAGTACCATCTAGCAAACTGAGAATATGTTCTGTTTTATTATTAGTTTGTGCAGCTTGAAGCGAGCGGTCCTGAGCTAAATTATCTGCCTCATTAATAATAATACAAATTTGTTCTAGATATGCTGGTGGTACAAAATTTTCTACTGCATCATGATCTAATATAAAAATTACATATCCTAAAGGAACTAGAACTTCTTTTGCTAATGCTTGAGTCCAAGCTGTTTTACCTGTTCCTGGTTTTCCACTTACTAATACAGCTAATTGATTTTGTTCTAGAATTGCTTGTTGTACCGTGTCAGTAAAATTTTGAATATTTTGAGGAAATGTATCGATCGGAAATTGACTTTGAACCTGTCCTATACGACATTGATAACCACTTACCATCACTGCCATATTATAGGTTGATTTTCTTACAAGTGGTGCTATATCTTTAGCAATTAAACTGTAGTAACGTCTACCTTTATCATAAGATTCTATTTGTAACCAACAGGAATATTTTGACCAATAAGCATATACTGTTCCTAAAGTTTCTAGACTTTGCCAACTGATAAATCTTTCTATCGGATAGTAAAAATTTCTTTCCATGAATGACTGGGTAATTATGTCAGGTTTACCCAATAAATCAAGTATTTTAAAAATAGTAATTTCCTGTAGTCTATTGAGAACATACTCAATAGCAATAGTGTCTCTAGTAATAGTGCGTATCACAGGTGTTTCTACACTCAATACATCTTGATAACGATAATCTGGAGCTGGAGGTTGAGGAGTTATATAGTCCCAAAACTCATCAAATTCATATCGTGTATTTTCCGAAAAAACATTTAATATATTCGCCCACCAAGCAAATTGATGACGACCCAAAGCATCAGCAAGATCGCTCACTATATCAAGAGTTTTTTGACTGAGTTCCCAAGGATCGTTAGATAATAAGTGCCATAGATATTCCCAATCAAAATCTCGGTTAAGTGGTCGCCAACCAGCTCCTAATAAACCTTTATTTTGAGGATTATTTTGTTGATAATTTTCTTTGCTGCCGAAATATTCTGTTCCCATATTTTGTTAAAAATCTACTTGAAGAAGGAGTCAGGAGTCAGGAGGGAAAATTGCTTATGGATTCTAACCCCAAATAATTTTGAGTACCGCAGGTGAGGTATGAGGTATTAAACCCGCAAAAGAAAAGATAAATAAATTCCTTTTGAAAATAGTCTTTATCTCATTCAGTATTCAACTTTCATAATTAATTTGATACTTGATTAATTACTTTTATTATTTTCTCATTATTTGTAAATACTGTGAGGGAACTTCATCAACTAACCAGACATGATTTGCAGAAAAGTAAAATTTATAATCATCTTTGTACATAGCACTTGCATCTACAGCAAATACTACTGGTTTTCCTTTTCTTTTCCCGACATTTATAGCAGTATTAATATCTTTTGATAAATGAACATGATGTCTCGACATTTTTTGTAGACCAGTCTGTTTAATCAAGTCAACTAAATGATTTCCTGTGCCATGATAAAGTATATCTGGAGGTTTTATTGCTTCTAGTTGCAAATCAACTGTTAAGCTGTGTCCTTGATTAGCACGAATTAAAGTCTTAGTAGAGTCTAAAGAAAAGCGTTTTTTACCATTTTTTTCTACAACCTCATTTAATTCTATCTGAGTTATAGAAAAGTTATGATTTTGAGATGCTTTCAACAGTTCTTCAATGGCAACCCAACCATTGGCATCAAGTTTTATACCTATTTTATCCGGGCGATGTCTCAAAACCCAGCTCAGATATTTGCTGATTTTTTCTATACGATAATCATTCATATTATTATTAGACTTCTTGCAGAAGTTAGGGAATAGGGAATAGGGAGATGAAATTGTTGATTTAAGATCTTGAATTGATTTAATTAAAACTTTTGCCAGAAGTCTATTCTTATAATTCGTTATTTTTTGACAATTAATATATTTATTTTTACTTATTCAACTGAGCAAATTAGGATAGTTTATATTGTCTAGCAAATCAAATACAAAAGTACTTTTTTGTAAGACAAGTATATTACATTAAAAATACAAAAATTGTCAAGGATAGGTAAAAATGATGTAATCTTTTTGACTTCGATGAGCTAATACCAATTGGGAAAAAGAATGTTATATTATGTTCGGTTGAATACTTATCATATATGTGGATCGAAGACAGAGGGCAGAGGGCAGAAGGCAGAAGGGAAAGAGCAAGGTTAGAAGGCAGAAGGTTTTTTATAACTGATTATCCGAACATGATATTAGGGATAATCAAGGCAGCAGTAGCTTCCTGGCCATTCACCCCTACTTGACAGGAGATTTTCTGGGGCACACGGTCGGAGAAAAAGCTTGTGGAGATAGTCTGACGGGGGTGCAACTTAATTTGTTTAATTTGTTACCTAGCGAAGAATCTGTGATACAAGAATCTCGCGATTCTAACGGGAGATTTAACGGTGAGACTGTCAAAAAATAGCAACCAAAAGAAAGTTCTCTTGGTTGCTCAAAATCAGATATTATTTATAGTTCAAACTCTATAGACACTTATTATACTATAGAGGCTAACTGTGGACTAAATGCTTCCTTCAGTAACTCTACCTTATCTATTTGCTCCCAAGGTAAATCTAAGTCGTTACGCCCTAAGTGACCATAAGCAGCCACATCCTGGTAACAACGGCCTCCTCTTTCCGCAGGTAAGTTTCGGAGGTTAAAAGTTTGAATAATTCCTGCTGGACGAAGTTCAAAGTTTTCTTTAACTACCTCTAGTAACTTATCTTCATCTACTTTAGAAGTACCAAAAGTTTCAATCATCATGCTCACCGGTCTTGCTACTCCGATCGCATAACTAATTTGAACTTCACATTTTTCTGCTAGACCTGCTGCGACAATATTTTTTGCTATGTAGCGACAAGCATAAGCTGCGGAACGATCTACTTTTGTAGGATCTTTACCAGAAAAAGCTCCTCCACCATGACGGGAATAGCCACCATAAGTATCAATTATAATTTTACGTCCTGTAAGACCACAATCTCCCTGTGGACCGCCAATCACAAATTTACCAGTGGGGTTGACAAGGAAACGAGTTTGTGCATCTGGCTTAATCTCTATATCTGCAAATATAGGTTCCACAACATACTTCCAGAGGTCTTCTTTAATCTTTGCTTGAATTTCTGATAATTCTGTAATTTCCCCAATTGTAGCGGCGTGTTGGGTAGAAATTAAAATTGTATCAATACCAACAGGACGACCATCTTCGTAAGCAATAGTAACTTGGCTTTTGCCATCTGGCCGTAAATAAGAAAGTTGACCAGTTTTTCTAACTGCCGCTAGTTGACGACAAACGCGGTGCGCCAAACTGATAGGTAAAGGCATTAATTCAGGAGTTTCATTACAGGCGAAACCAAACATCAAACCCTGGTCTCCTGCACCCACTGCATCAAGTTCTTCGTCACTTAACTGCTCGCGAGTTTCTTGGGCCTTGTCTACTCCTTGAGCAATGTCTGCAGATTGCTCATCTAAAGCCACTAATACTGAGCAACTATCTGCAGAAAAACCATTTTCTGCATAAACATAGCCAATATCAGCAATTTTTTTTCTAGCTAATTCTATGTAATTTACTTGGGCCTTAGTGGTAATTTCACCAGTAATTAGGACTAACCCGGTGTTAACTACTACTTCAGCAGCTACACGACTCTGAGGGTCTTGGGTCAGTAGAGCATCTATAATAGTATCAGAAATTTGGTCGCAAATTTTATCTGGATGTCCTTCAGTAACAGACTCAGAAGTGAATAAGTAACGACTAGACAATAGTAGTTCCTCCTAATATTTTTCCAGGGATTAGCCGTTCAATCAACTTCAGCTTAGGGAGTTAAGGTTGTAAAAAATAACTACTTTCTACTATCTGTGAAGTCGGATGATTTTAAACGGCCTCACCTGAGATTATTTTTACTTGTCAATACATTTTTTTGGCCAGAAGCAGAAAATTCTAAATTACTTTTTACAGTCTCTAAGCTAAAAGTTGTTTTCTACTATAACAGGCGTTGGTTATGCAAATACACAAATAATTAGGGTTTGCCGAAAAAAGCAGAGTGTGGGAAATGTGGGGAGGATAGGGAGAAAGAGAAAGTAGGAAGAATCATTTTACCTGTATCTTTCTGTGCTTGTCTGCCCAAAGTCCTAACTTTTTGGTCACTCAAGCTGAAAACTTGGCACTTTTTTTCGCTCCAAAAAGGCTAAAACTTTATATATATCAGTGCTTTTAGATTCGGTCGGTAAACCCTAATTAGGGTTTGCGCTCAAAAGTCTTTTTGTGAAGGTAGGGAGTAGGGAGTAGGGAGTAGGGAGTAGTTAAGAGTCAGGAGGAATGGGAGTTATAGAGGAGGTAGAAGTAACAATTATCTCTTAATTTTTCTGTCCTACTCAACTTTTTCTGCTAACTTTTTGCGCCTTTTTGACCTCAAAGCTGCTACAATTTGGGGACTAAAAATTGCTTTTAGCAATATCAGTCAATGCTTTCATATAATTTCAGCAAACCCTAATTAATCTCGTAGCCAAGTAAATGTCGCGACTTGTATATATTCTTTTTACCTAAGTATTGCTCAGAAATGAACCCAATTGAGCTGGAGTGGAAGCATCTCAAGAAAGATGAATTATCTATCAGGTCAAATGTTTGATGACAAGTTAGATCTTGCTTATGCAGTAATTGACGGTATTCAAGCTAGGGGAGAAAAGGGAAACTACAGTACGGAACGTTTTAAATTTTACTCAAATCAAACTGCTTAAAATTTCTTTACATACTTTGGTTTTTTTTCACCGACTTACTTAATTTCTATTTACAATACTTTGATTTCTTCTAAATGGGCGATCGCTACATCTGCTCCCTGTAAATAGTTAACTTCTGACTTGCCCCAACAAATTCCGATACAACCTGCTGCTCCTGCTTTTTTAGCCATTTCTATATCCATAGGAGAATCTCCCACCATTAATACTTTATCTGGTGTAACTCCCAATTTTTGGCAAGCTTGTAAGAATAGTTCTGGATCTGGTTTACTTGGACTATCATCAACCCCCATTTCTAGTTGGATATAATCTTTGAGTTGATAGTATTTGACAAAATTTTGTACTGCTTTTGTGGAAGCTGCAGATAATATGCCCAGCTTTATACCCTTTTCCCAGAGATACTTTAGCACTTCCAGACTTCCTATAAATATAGGAGAAGGTTCAGACTGTTCCATGATTTTTTCAGCTTCTTCAAAAGTCTCTTTGGCAATAGCTAGTGACTCTAACCATCCTCGACCTGTCTCAGCAATATAAGCTGCTGCTGCAATTTCATTTTCTCGCCTACTTCCAACGGCCATTAATCCTGTCGGGTTAAGACTTTGTCCATCAATCCCAAAAGACATTAGTAATGGTTCTCCAATTCCTGGAATTTTAGCATCGATGAGGCGAGCCAGCTTTTGTCCTAAATTTCTGAGAAACTCTTGGGAGTTTTCCAAAGTGCCATCTTTATCAAAAATTATTGCTTGAATATCTGGGAATATTACATCTCGGCAGTTAATAGCTACCATTCTTTCAAATAGGGAAAAATATATTTTTAATTATTACTAGAGTTTATTCTGATTAAGAATATCAAGTCAGCAGGATATAGGGAGTAGTTATAAGTTATTTTTGATTTAGTTATTTTCTAACTTATTCTTTTATTTACTCCCTATTCACCTACTAACCTCAATCTACTTATTCTACAGTTGCTGCTGATTTTTCTTCATCTTCTGTTGTTTCTGCTGTCGCTTCAACTTCAGGTGCTTCTGTGGTTTCTCCTGTCGCTTCAACTTCAGGTGCTTCTGTGGTTTCTCCTGTCGCTTCAACTTCAGGTGCTTCTGTGGTTTCTCCTGTCGCTTCAACTTCAGGTGCTTCTGTGGTTTCTCCTGTCGCTTCAACTTCAGGTGCTTCTGTGGTTTCTCCTGTCGCTTCAACTTCAGGTGCTTCAGGTGCTTCTGTTGTTTCTACCGTCGCTTCAACTTCAGGTGCTTCTGCTGCTTCAACTTCAGGTGCTTCTGTGGTTTCTACTGCTGCTTCAACTTCAGGCGCTTCTGTGGTTTCTACTGTCGCTTCCACTGTTTCTTCAATCGTCTCTCCCCGTTGTGCAGCCAGCATTTTTTCTCTAAACTTAGCCGCCATTTCTTCTGCTTGGTCATATACCAGTTGTGGATTTTTGACCATTGCCCCTGGTTCTGGTTCTAGTTGCTTAGTTGACAGAGATATTCGGCCTCTGTCAGAATCTAGGTCAATGATCATAACTTTTAGTTCATCATTGACTTTTAGTACACTACTAGGAGTTTCAATATGATCGTGAGAAATTTCTGATATGTGCAATAGGCCACTAACACCACCAATATCAATAAAGGCACCATAGGGCTTAATACCACGAACTGCTCCTATAACTACCTCTCCCACTTCTAAACGATTCATCTTCCGCTCAACTAAGGCGCGACGATGACTTAGAACCAAGCGATTACGTTCTTCGTCTACTTCTAAGAATTTCAGAGGCAATTCTTCGTTAAGTAAATCTTCTTTTGGTTTACGCGTACTAATGTGCGAACCAGGAATAAATCCACGCAGTCCTTCTATCCTAACTAAAGCACCACCACGATTTGTTGCAAATACTTGTGATCGTACTGTTGCATCTTCAGCTTGTAGTTGTCGGACTCTTTCCCAAGCCCGCATATATTCTATTCGTCGGATGGATAAAGTCAACTGTCCATCTTCATTTTCATCTGTTAAGATAAAAAATTCTCTTGTTTCATTTGACTGTATAACTTCTTCAGGGTTTTCGACCCTATTGATTGACATTTCTTGGATAGGGATATAAGCAGCAGTTTTTGCTCCAATATCAATCAATGCTCCTCTTGGTTCTATGCTAAACACTGTTCCTGCTACAATATCTCCAGGACTAAAGTGATAGTCATATTTATCTAGTAAAGCTGCAAAATCTTCATGAGTAAAGCCAACTTCTTTGGCGGGTGTTTTCAAATTTGTCATGCGTTATAGTTTCTTGGGATTTCTCTCCTTAATGTTTTTTACTGGCCTTGATAGTTTTCCCCTCACCAAAAAATAGGAGCTATTAGGTTATGTTTAGCCTGTCTAAATTAATATTTTATAGGTTATATTATTAGGCAAAACTCTCCTTGACAAAATCATGGTTTCATAGAATAACCAATTTTTTTGTATAATTTAAGTAAGGAACTCTCAGATCAAATTTATCAATAGAGCTAAAACCCTAATGTCATTAGAGCGTATATAAATTTAGGCATTTTTGTACCTAGATATTAATTACAAAGCTCTTATACTGCCAGGACATCAACTCTTATTAAGACCTTTAGAGTCTTTTGGCTAATATTTCTTGCCTGGTTATGGGCTTTCACTTCATTAAATTTAGGTCAGTCTCATTCACAGTTAAACTTCACCTAGAATATTAAAGTCCTCTGGTCTGGTTAAGAATATCATATAGAATATAGATTTTACCTAGTAAAAGCTAACCCTAATCTACTATTATTACTCGAAACAATTTATTTTACCATAAACTTTAAGATTGGTTTTTCATTAACCACTTGTTATACAAACAGTCCTAACCAATTGTTTTGTATATATTTAGGACCAATATCTTGCAGACTATTTAACCCAGTCTCTAATAATTTGGTTCGCTTAAATTACCTAATTCTTTTCTCTAAGTAAGCTTGAGGCCACATTAACTGATAGATCCACTATTCTTTTAATTAATTCAGCTCCAAAATATCAAAATATCTTGAAATTACTTACTGCTATAGTTATCATCATTCAGTTTAAGATGAGGTGGCAAAGGAAGCAGACGTTTCACAATCAACAGCATCTGGTTTCGGAGAAATTTCAGAACTTTCTAGGGAAGTAGAATTAAAATCTAAATTATTTTTTTGATTTTGGAGATGATTTAAGGTATCTACAAAATCTCTAATACCTTGAAATTTACGATAAACAGAGGCAAAACGGATATAAGCAACTTCACTAATGTGAACTAATTTACTCAGAACAATTTCACCAATTTCAGCGCTGGTAACTTCTCTCTGGGATCTACCCTGTAGTTCAACTTCAATTTCATCTACAAAAGCTTCGAGTTCAGCAGGTTCAATACCAGTTTTTTCACAGGAGCGGATAATACCTCGGAGTAATTTCAACTTGTCAAAAGACTCTTTTTTACCGTCCTTTTTAATCACTGTTACTGTAACAAACTCTATTCTTTCATAAGTCGTGAAACGATGCTGACAGTCCAAACATTCCCGTCGGCGTCGGATACTCTTACCAGATTCAGCTGAACGCGACTCTAGAACACGACTATTTGTATGTTGGCACACTGGACATCGCATACTTTAAAAATTTCTCAGACATATAGTTTTAGACATGAATATTTTAGCCTAATTTAGGCCAATGATAATTTATTTAAAAATTAGAATAAATGAGTACTGGGTTAAGGACTCAGCACTCATTTTTCATAAAAAAAGCAATTTATTTGATAATCAACCGATCAAAACTAATTACTTTCCAATTCTGGGAGGATCGCGGAAGGCGATCGCAAAAAATATCACACCCAAGGCCAAAGCCAATACTAATATATAAGCTGCACTTTCCATAAGGGAATTTCCTGAAGATCCAGTTCTATATTAGTTTACCAGCTTAACGTAAATAAAAGTCCAACGAAAATACTTTGTAACTTTTATCAAAGTAGTCGTTGGACTTTTATCGAAAATTTGAAGATGAGAGATACCTAGTTGTCTTAGTGGTTTACCTTTATTATTTGTTAAACCACATTCGCTTTAAGTTTCCTTCCTACGAGTACTTAGGTCACCCAATTTCTGGAATAGACCAAACTCTACTTGTTCCTCTAGGTCTGGGTCAATACCTGCGAATACGTCGCGGAACAATGTCCGACATCCGTGCCAAATATGACCGAAGAAGAATAGCAAAGCAAAACAAGCATGGCCATAAGTAAACCATCCACGAGTGCTAGTCCGGAACACACCGTCAGAGCCTAAAGTTTCTTGGTCAAACTCAAAAGGTTCACCTATCTGAGCTTTACGAGCATACTTCTTAACATCTGTCGCTTTAGTAAACGTTTGACCATTAAGTTCACCGCCTAAGAAGCTAACTGTTACGCCCTTCTCCTCAAAACTATATTTTGATTCTGAACGACGGAAAGGAATATCAGCCTTGACTACACCATCAGCATTGGTCAAGATAACTGGGAAAGTTTCAAAGAAGTTTGGTAGACGACGCACAAATAATTCCTCGCCATCCTTATCCTTAAATACTGGATGACCAAGCCAACCTTGAGCAAGACCATCACCATCATTCATTGGGCCTACACGGAAAAGACCACCTTTGGCAGGGCTATTACCAACATAGTCGTAGAAAGCCAATTTTTCAGGAATAGTTGACCAAGCTTCTGAAGCAGTTTTACCTGCTGCTATTTCAGATTGAACGCGACGATCAATTTCTTGCTGGAAGTAACCGCTGTCCCATTGATAACGAGTAGGGCCAAATAATTCAATAGGGGTAGCCGCACAGCCGTACCACATTGTGCCAGCCACAACAAAGGCTGCAAAGAAAACTGCTGCAATACTGCTAGAGAGGACTGTTTCAATGTTACCCATCCGCAATGCTCTGTAGAGACGTTCTGGTGGTCTTACAGATAGGTGGAACAAACCAGCAATAATTCCCACAATTCCAGCAGCAATGTGGTGGGCGACAATGCCACCAGCATTGAATGGGTTAAACCCTTCCGGTCCCCAGGCTGGGGCTACTGGCTGAATAGAACCCGTTAATCCATAGGGGTCTGATACCCACATTCCTGGACCAAATACTCCTGTCAAATGGAAGGCTCCAAAGCCAAAACAGAGTAGACCTGATAAGAATAAGTGAATACCAAACATTTTTGGTAGGTCTAGAGCAGGTTCTCCGGTACGTTGGTCAAAGAACAGCTCTAAGTCCCAAAAAACCCAGTGCCATACAGCAGCTAGGAACAGCAAACCAGAAAGAATAATATGAGCTGCTGCTACACCTTCAAAAGACCAGAAACCAGGGTTAGTAGCGGCTTCTCCAGTAACACTCCAGCCACCCCAAGATTGGGTAACACCTAGACGTGCCATAAATGGCATAACGAACATTCCCTGACGCCACATTGGGTTAAGGACTGGATCGCTAGGGTCGAAGATTGCTAGTTCATAAAGGGCCATTGAGCCAGCCCAACCTGCTACTAGAGCAGTGTGCATTAGATGCACGGAAATTAGTCGTCCTGGATCGTTCAGAACAACTGTGTGTACTCGATACCAAGGTAGTCCCATTGACTACACTCCTCCTAATTAAGTGATGTCTATTCTGAAAGCTTTTTTCTTTTGTTTGTTATGCTCTTGTCTAAAATTGTCTTAGTTTTAGTCCAATAGTCAATATAGTTACTGACAACATGGCCAATTCTATTCAAATAGGAGCATAAAAATTAAAACTATTTCAAGAATTGTATAGAGTTTTTAAGTTAATAGCAAGCAAACATTACAAAAGGAAAAAGTTGATGATGAATATTCAGTTAGATCAACTTTTGACTTTCAACTTAAGCCTAATGACTTTAGCTGATTTGACAGATGGCTGAGGTAGTACAAAGATATTCCAAGACTTTTTCAGAATTAATCAAGCGAGTCAACACCACATTGCCAATATTCTGACTAGAAACAGACTTTTGAGCTTCAGCAGTGGGATAAATCTCTACCATCAATACTGGATCTTCGACTCGATGCAGCCACATTTTTTCATTTTTATCCAAAATACAAAGATTCATTTTTTCAATATCTGGTGCTCGTCTCCAAGCTGTTTCACTCCAGAGACCGCCGACAGTCCAAACTCTACCTACGGCCCATCCCTCTGATAAGAAGAAGTATTTCACAGACTTTTCTAAACTTGAGTAATTTATCAGAAAGTTTATCAAAGATTAAACCTTCTTTATGTTTTCAACTTAAAAGGTTCAGGACTTAAGATGTACCCTGCATATAGCGTACATCTTAAGTTTAGTTGGTAAAGAAAAAGAAAATACAATTTAAAATAGTGTTAATGGATAGTTTATCTGCTACTCAAATACTGATGGCTGTAATTGATAATCTAGGTCAGATTTATTATTGTCCTCTCAAGAGTAATCGTTTAGTCGATGATACTGGTGGTGTAAAAAAAATATCAAAATCTGGGAACATTAAGTTGGATTCAAGGGGAATTATTATCGGGAAAAATCATAAAAATCAAGGGTTTTCCTAGGGATAAAAAAGCGAGTGCGTAATTCTAACTCAAGATAGTCAAATTATTTCGGGGTACTGTTAATAACAGAACAGAATTTATTGTGACTAATGATTTCAATAAATCTGCTATAGATGATAGCGTAGCTCCTCTGAAAGAGGCTGTATAATTTGAGTATCAAACTAGGTGTAAAATTGAGGAGTTTCACAGGGAGTTCAAGCAACTAACTAGACTTGAATGTTGTCAAGGCAGTTCTACACAAATTCAAAAAAATCACATTGCTTGTGCAATACTGCCGAGTGAATCATCTGAAGAATTTAGCATATAATTTAGGAAAAATTATTTATCAAATTAAGAATTGGTTATTGTGAAAATATCTCACTTAGGAACTGAAATATCCAACCGTAAGAGCTGATTTATAAAGCAAATATTAAGAGACTTAATTCTTTGCAATACAAGGGTTTTAGGAGTTATAGCCCAATAAGACCTAAATTCCTGAGAGTTAGATTACATAAAGGTTTTAGCTAAGTTTACAAATCAGCTCTAAAAATGACAGTTATTTAACTTTTTCAAGATTGGGGATTTAGTTAGTAAATTGAGGCTATCTGATTAAAAATCGACTAACATTTCGGTTTCGCTTCGCGACATGAAAAGCGGAGCGAAAGCCTCAGAAATCCCCAAATTTGTTATGCACTATACTGCATTTTTGCCTGAGTCCTGAAATCTTGAGGCGATCGCTAAATTAGTAGGTGCTATATATAATGTCTTTGGGTAAGTCCTGAGGTTATAAAAAAAAATATATAGAACTCTTCATATCAAATCCCTTTAATTCGGTATAAAAAAATGTTCCATCTTCAACCATTACCAAATATTTCTCGATCTCCCCTACTCCCCTACTCCCCTACTCCCCATCTAATTACACCGATGCTACCGGATTTGATCTCATTCCTGGATCATACAGTCAAGTACAGTGGAAGTCGCCCGCAGTGTTATCCATAATGCCAGATTTGATATCACTAGTGCAGGATGGCGGAAATAACTAACCAGTTAAAAAAGGTTCAAAAGCTTGTACAATAACCTTTCTTCCCTTCTGCCTTCTGCCTCGTGCCTTCTGCCTTTTTGCACTAGAAGTTTACCATTATTCATGTAGCAATTAGAGCGATCGCCACAAGGGAAAAACCAATTTCCATCACCTGTTTTCCAACTGACAAATACTTCAACGTTGCTATCAATCCAAATTTTTTCACCACAGGGAACCTGCTGATATTGTTATATCCTCCATTGTAATACCCAATGCCTCATCACGACAAAGGAAAGCTGCTAGTTTGCCAACTTCTTGTGGTTGTATAATTCTCTTCTGAGGATAGCTATGCTTGATTTCCTCTAAGTATTCAGCAGCAGTTCGACCTTCAATTTTAGCAAGTCGTCCTATCATCCCTTCAGCTAATTTAGTTTCTACCCACCCTGGACTAATTGAGTTACAAGATACTCCATAAGGTGCGCCTTCCAAAGCGACACAGCGAGTCAGTCCAAGAATTGCTGCTTTAGAAGTACAGTAGGCAGCGTGAAGCGGAGCACCTACTGAAGCAGAAGTCGAGGCAATATTAATAATACGACCCCATTTCCGTTTTATCATTCCTGGAAAACATAGCTTAGTAGTGCGATAGATACCGTTGAGGTTAATATCTATAACCTTATACCACTCTTCGTCAGGATGATTGCACATTTCATGCTCATAAGCAATTCCTGCCGCATTGACAAGAATATCAACTTTGTCAAATGCTTTTATTGTAGTATCATAAAAAGCCTGGACTGAGTCAGTTGAGGATACATCCAGATTCATTACTAGAGCTTTAACACCTTGTGACTCAATTTCATCCCGGCATGAACTCGTGGTAGCAGAACGAGAACCGACTGCTACATTAGCTCCACTTTGAGCTAAAGCAATAGCAATAGCTTTACCTATGCCAGATGTACC
The DNA here is from genome assembly GCF_010692685.1 of Okeania sp. SIO2F5. Taxonomy (NCBI): domain Bacteria; kingdom Bacillati; phylum Cyanobacteriota; class Cyanophyceae; order Oscillatoriales; family Microcoleaceae; genus Okeania; species Okeania sp. SIO2F5. The sequence continues at coordinate 18,664 of NZ_JAAHGU010000092.1, forward strand.
ACCTGTTACTATTGCTACGCGATTTTTTAGAAATTTTGCTTGATTCACATTTTTCAAGAATTATAGAAGCCATTTAGTATTTTTACAAAGGTGCGGTTTTTTGTCAAAGCAGTTAACCCACCCCTAACCCCTCCCAGGAGGGGAAGTCAGGAGATAGACAAATAAAATATAGTTGTATCTTTCCAGCATTTCGCAGGAAATGCTTAAAATTGTTATTCAATCTGCAAGCGATTTTCGTAGAGTTTTTGGTAGTAAGGTAAACAAAAATCATAAGCTTGCTTTAGATGTTCGCTATCTTCTATTTTGGCATAATCTTTCTTTTCCCTTTCTTTAAATCCTTGACTAGATAATACATAATTATGCCATCCCCCTTCCCATTGATTGATTGCAGGTTGAGGCTCAGTTTTCCACTCTAAAGCTTTTTCAATAAATGGTATACCTATAACATCACAATAGGCTTTAACAGTTGCTTTAGATTTCTTTACTAAATCATCTGAATCAATTACTACTGGTATTTTTCCAGTAATTTCTTTAGCCATTTCAAACAGCTTATCAAGTTGAGCATATCCAGTTTCTTCTAAGGTAAAATCAGACCAATTTTTAAAGAGAGATGGCAACATTTTTTCTGGATTTCTAATCAGAAAACTATTATTAAAATTAGACAAAAACTCTTGATTAGCTACAGGTTCAACTTGATAACCCATGTCTTTAATAAAGACTGGTTGCTTTTCATTTTCTTGCTTTAATTTTTCCAAAATACAACTAAAATTGTATTGGGCATCTGGTTCTATATCTGGATAACGAGTTGTATCACAACGCTCTTCGGAGTAGTAAAAAGATTTTCCAAAAGGTTCATCATGTACGACAAAATCTCCTCTTTCTCGCATCATACGCTCAAATGCAGTGGAAGTTGACCGTGGCACTGCCCACAAAGCTAATATTTTTTTCATTTTTTAATATCCTGCTTAGTTTACTTTAGTTTAAAATCTCTTAATTTTGTCTTGCTTATCTCATTCTTCTAACACAGCAATTATCTTATTAATTGTGGGAATATTGACTTTTTGATCGAAGTTATAGTCTTTAAATTTGGCAACTATTCTATCATTAGGTTGATAGGAATTTTCATTGTCAGACACCCAACTACTTCCACAACCCCAGCGAATAACATCAACTAATAAGTCTTGACTTAATCCTATATTCTGACCTAATTTATAAGCCTCCTGTAAAATAAGGTAATTGATATATGCCATTAACTCTGTTAGAGTTTGAGCAATTTCTTCTAAGGGATCTTGTAATTTATGCTGAGGTCTATCATAGTTGAATTTATAGGGATGAGGTTTTATCCGACCAAAATCATCTTTAACAAACTCATTAGAATAAACATAGTTCCGATTTAAACCATAGGGGGAAGGTGCTGTAAATCCTGGTATTCTCAAATCAATGTTATTCTCATCTTCAACTAATTTAGTTACAATGATATAATTTTCAGAAAATTTATATGTCTTTCCAGCTTGCCGATATCTAGCCTCAATAATTTTTCCCAAAGGTAAAGGAACATTGAATTCTTCAGCTAATTTCACAGTTAAATCACTATCCTTAGCTGCAATTTCTAAACTACAGGAATTGTCGTAACTGCCATCAAAGATAAATGGAGATATTTGTTCTGCTGCAAAACTATTAGCTTGGGATGCTTTCATAAACTGCCACATCCAATCTAAGGGAATACCACAGGTTTTAGCAATGATCAGCACTTCCCCCAAAACAACTATAGCAGTATAACACAGTAAATTAGTCAAAAGCTTCACAGCTTGTGCTTCACCAATTTTACTCATCACGAAAAAGGATATTTTGCCTACATCATTCAAAACTTCCTGACTAGCGTCAAACCCCTCTTTATCTCCACTAACATAAAAACTCATGTTACCAAAATCTACCCCCATGTGGGATAAATTACTCACAGGAGCTTCTAGACTATAAACACCTTTTTTCTTAGCTTCCCCAGCAATATACTTGGTATTATGATAATCTGAAGTTGAAAAATCAAGCCAAATCGAGCCAGTTTTCATTCCATTCAAAGCCCCATTTTCCCCTAATATATTTTCTGTAACATGATGGGGTAAAGGTAGATTAGTGATCACAATATCAGCATTCTGAGCCACTTCTTGGGGACTATTACACCAAACTGCTCCAGCTTCAATTACTGTTTTAGCTGCTTCTGGATATTTATCATAAACTTGCACAGGATACCCTAATTCTAAGAGTTTAAAAATCATAGGTCGTCCCATATGGCCTGTTCCAATATAAGCAACTGTAGCTTTGTTTTTCATCTCAAATTTTTTCTCACTTACTTTAAGATTATTTGTTAAATAAGTCAATTCATTTTTCGGCTTTACGCTCAATCTCAGAAAGGTAGTTTTCAACAATTAATAATTAATAATTACCTCTCCTTGAAAAGAAGAGGATTGACTCAAAGGAATCTTTTTATTTATTATTCCCTTCAAAGGGGAGGCTTTAAACCGCAATTTTTCGGTAAAATAGAAGAAGCAACTAATTTAATTAAGACTTTTCCCGGTTGAGGAATGGGTTTTGGTACTTGGGCATATTCCAGTTTTTCCATTTCTCTATACCCTTTTAGAATAACAGCTTTCATTAATTGTCTCATAGTTACTATAATTATTTGTAGCTGACTAAAAACTTGCTATCAATAATCTGATATCCTTGATTAAATCCAGCATCAATCAGCGCTTGAGTTGTCTTTCCTCCATCAAAAACATAAAAACGGCAAAATTGCTCGCTGAGAATTTCCCCATTAGCTTGAGAAAACACATACCATTTATCAAGATAATTTCCCTCCTTCTTGATTTTCTGCTCATAAAAAATCTCATCTTTAATTTCCTTTTTATAGCTGGTATGACCTCCCTGAATTCCCAATGCTAATAATCCACCCTCGTCTAACTGACTGTGTAACTTTGCCAGCAACTGCTGATTTTTTTCTGGATCGATTATGTGGCTAGAAATTCTATATTCTCCATCTTCTTCCAATATACAAATAACACCTCCAGTTGAAACTATAGCTTCAAACTTTTCCTCAGTTTCAAATTCCGTAATATCTTGACAAATCAACCTAACATTTAAATTTGCTAATCTATTCTTAGCAATTTCTAACATTCGGGGAGAAAAATCAACGCCAACAATGTTATAGTTTGCCAAATAAAGCATTTTTTCAGTCAGTAATCCAGTTCCTACACCAATATCTAAAACTTTTCTTCTAGCACCAAGTAAGTTGTACAAAATATTGCTAAGGGAATCATAGTTAAAGTATCCACTTGTTAATAGGTTGTCATAGTAATTGGCTATCCCAATGTACTCATTAATCATTCATTTATTCTCATTAATTATTCCTCTGCTGATTAAATATCAAAGCATTTACAGATCAAGGTAAGTGCCTTTTTAGATATTGAAAAAGTGCCTATTTTTCAGCTATTCATGCTCAAAAAGTTATCATTTTGGGCATGAGTAGGGCAAAAAAATTACTGCCCCTACTCCTGAAAAAGTCCTTTTTCAGCAAACCATAATTATTTTGAAGGTAATCCAATTTATAGTAGAGAATGAAATCTTTGAAACGACTCAAACAGGATTGCTATATTAAAGCTTAATTTGTGGAAACTCAATAATTTTTATCTATCTATAATTAAACTAATTCTTTCGCCCTACCTGCCCCTTCATGGGTTTCCCAAATTGACACAAAGTTCTTCAACATTACTTCTTTAGAACTAATTTTTTCAGTAGTACCAAATGGTTCAATTATTGCATCAATATTAGGATAAACAAAGAAGGGAATTGATATTCTAGTTGCATCAGAATTACTATGAAATACTTCATGGGGCGTACTGACAAATAAACCTTTTGTCCACATTTGCAACAGATCCCCTAAATTAATCACAAAAGCGTCTTCTACGCAGGGAGCATCTATCCATTCTTCTTTAGTATGAACTCTCAAAGAAGGCTGGGGAAAATATTCTTGAATTAAAACTGTAAATATGCCATTATCAGTATGTTTTCCTGCTTTTCCCATCCCCGCAGGATAATAAATCGTGCGCTGGATTAATGTCGGTTTTGTAAAATATCGATCGAAGAAATTTGCTTCTAATCCTAAAGCTAAGGCTAATCCTTTTAATAATTTAGGAGTTACCTTTGTCATTATTTCTTTTTGTAGCTGATAATGAGAACTAGCAAAACCTGGAGCTACACTATCATCAGGTATAACTGTCGGACCGGTAAAAGGTTCCTCAGATAGAGGTCTTTCTATACCTAAATCGAAAACTTGTTTGGGGTCAAACCCAATTTCTTTATTCAGAAATTCTCCATACAAAGGAACGTAACCCCTGCAAGTTTTGGGATAAACTTTTTGGATATCTTGACGGTAGTTTAATTTAACATCTTCAGGTAGTTCAAAAAAATTCCGGGATGCCTCAATAGTTCGATTGATTATTTCTCTAGAAACTCCATGTTCTCTAAGATAGAAAAAACCATGTTCGTAGCAAACATCGTACAATTTTTTGATTTCTTGAGGTCTAGCTTTTTCTAATTCTGATAAGGAGATAATTGGCAGACTTTTCATAGAATCAATTTTATTTACCTATATAGTTCAAGTTTACGTCTGAATTGCCACAATAAAAACCATAGAGTTAGCTAATTTTTGCTTTCCTCTATTACTAGAAAATAGTTAAGGTTTTGGTAAAACCTAGGGAGTTGATTCTATCAGGTTTCCTGTTTGACTCTTTTGCCCTATTATGGAAGTAATAAGGGCTATCTTAAAAGTACTAAGACTAATTCAAAAACAGTACCCGAGCGAAACTTTTAACAAGCTCCTGTTCATAGAGAGAAACAGGAGTAGTGCTGCATAACTTTTCGGGGTGGAAAAATTATCAGAATCAACATCCTAGGTAAAACTGGCTGCACGTGATCGCTAAAGCTATGTAGTTAGCTTTTTCTTGGGTAGCTTTCACTCTTCGCTCACAGCAGCTTGTCAATTAACAAACTGCAAAAGCCCAATAATGCGCCCCTTCTTCGGAAATATATGGACTATCTTTAACATGGTTGACCAATTTAACTTTACCTTCTTGTTGGTAGCGGTCGCAAACTTCTTGGAAGTTAGTGCTATCATAATAGCTCTTGCGAGTACTTACTACTATCCATCCTCCTGGTTTGGTAATGCGGATTAGTTCTGACAAAGCAGTTGGTGGTACATGACCTAAAGTGAACACGCCACAACAAACTGTCGCATCATATTGGTTGTTCTCATAAGCTTCATTTTTTTTCGTGAGGTCAATTCCACTTTCCAGAAAATTATAAACACCTGTCGAGCGAGCTTGTTCTACCATTCTTTCAGACAAATCAGATCCATCTATATTCTGATAACCTTTTTGCTTGAGGACAATACCTACTAAACCAGTTCCACACCCTGCATCAAGGATTTCAATATTGCGATTACTGGTGTCTATTGCTTTCAACCCATCATCGCTCTTTAGACTTCCTAAGAAATTCACGATGTACTCAGGACCTGTATACTCTTCGTTAGATACATCATTATTGTATGCTACTGCCCATTTATCATAATATTCTTGTATCTTTTCAGGATTACCAGACAAAGTATGGGCTTCTTTAATTGCGTCAAAACTATCGTTAGTTTTTGCTGTTACTGCTTGATTCATAATTTTTAATGGCTGAAAACTACTTTTTTTAGAACCTTTGTTGACTATAATACTATTTCTTCAGAGTTTACTCTAACTTAATTACCATGATTTTGGTCAGTTTGCAAAGATATTCCTACCATATCTTCTAGTAATTTCACTACGGACATTTCTCCCTGGTCTTGACCATATTTTGCCTGGGCAGCATGGAAAATATTCCTTGCTTGATTTCCCATCATTAAAGGTACATTTGATTTCTGAGCGAGTTCATCAATAAGCCGTAGATCTTTAACGCACAATTTGATAGTAAAAGACGGATCGTAATGTCCTGCAAAAATAGAGGAAATATCATGATGTGCCACCCAACTACTACCCGCACTAGATTTAATCATTTCTGCTAAATTAGTTAGGGGAATGCCAGCTTTTGCTCCAAGAACAAGTGCTTCTCCAATTGCACAAGCATTGATAAACCAGAGCATATTAGTAATTAGCTTAGTTATATTTCCTGTCCCTAAATCTCCTGCATAAAATATTTTTTCTGCCATAGGTTCAAGGATAGGTTTTGCTTGTTCAAATACCTCTAACTCACCACCTGCAAAAAATATTAATTCTCCCCTTTCTGCCCCATCTACTGCATTGGTTACCGGTGCTTCTAGCACTTTTATTCCTGCGGAAATAACTTTTCGAGCTATTTCTTGGAATAAGGTGGGAGAATTAGTTGTGCAATCAATCCAGATGGAACCGGGACTAAAACTTTTCAAGATACCTTTTTTTCCTAGCACAACACTTTCTACTGCTGCAGGATTAGGTAACATGGTAATAACGGTATCTGTTTGACTAGCAACTATTTCTGGGGATTCTGCCCACTTTGCCCCTTTTTCAAGGAGGTTTTTTGCCGCCTCTTGACGTAAATCATGGACAACTACAGGAAAACCCGCTTCAAGTAAGTTTCGCGCCATGGGATTTCCCATGTTGCCAACACCGATAAAACCTATCTTATTCATGCTTTATTTATTTAATTTAATGACAAAAAAATCAGGTATCAAGCCTCCCATTTCCAGGCAGGGTCAATTTACTCTAACTAGATAAAAATTTTATCCTTTGAAATCTCCTGCATCTTGCTAGAATTAGTTAACCAAAAATATAGGGTTGTAAATATTGTCTGATGACAAAGAATTAGCCCTGCCCTTTCAAGGGGATAAAAAAATCAACTTCAGTATTTCAAACCTTCTACTAAAGTAGGAGAGGAGGTACTAATAACTGAAATGATACGATGTGCAACAAAGCCGGGAAAAATTACTGTTTCTGAGTCTTTAGATCAAAGTCTTTTGATCTAAAGTTACTATTATCTTCTTGATTGGAAAAAGTTGCACATGACGTTTTAATTTCTTAATTTTCTAACTTTTAACTTTTAGTTTGACTAAAATCAGGATTACCTAATTTTCTGATAGACATGATATTGCTTGCAGGAAGTTATATTTTGAAATTTAAAACCACATTCATCCAATAAGAGTTGAGCCATAGTTTCTGGTAGAAGTTGATAAGTACAAGTTTGCTTTGCTAAGACAACTTGATCCTGAGAAAATATATAGTGTTTATCAAATTTATCATGGGGAATTGGTAAGATTTTTTGACTGTAAGTTATCCCATTAGATAGAGTTTCTTCATAATCTTTGTGAACACCTTGAACACTAAAAATTAAGTATCCTGCATCGTTTAAATGATTTGCCACATTCTGGAAACTTTTAATAATATTTTCTACTTTTGGCAAATGGCTACAAAAGGTATATTCTGTTTGGCCGTCGTCGATAAAATACCAAATTCCTCCATTAGAAAAAGCTGCATCAAACTTCCTTTCTAAATCCATAGTTAATACATTTTTATGGTGTAAAGCCACGTTTTCACCAAGGCGCTGTCGTGCTTTCACCAACATACTTTCAGTGAAATCGATTCCTAAAAAATCAATTTTAGGTAATTTTTTGATTAATTTTTCCGCAACTAATCCTGTACCAACTCCTAATTCCAAAACAGAGTCACTTGATTTAAGAATTTCTGCTAGGGCATCTGTTTGAGTGTCGTAATCATAATAACCTGCGGTCATCAAAAGATCGTAATATTTTGTAATGCCAGTATATTGATTGATTTGTTGTTTCAATATTTTTTTCATTAGTTTTTTAGTTTCATTAACATGACCTAGACAAAACAGTGCCAGACAATAAGCTTAAATTATAAACAGGCAGAACCCTCGACGTTAAAAAGGTATATAACCCTAATTACCGTGCAAATAGTTAAAAAGTTTTTAAATGCCTTCTCTAAAACTCTTTAAGCCTCTTGAAGAGGGCATTTAGACACTTCATAATACTATTGAATAAAACTTTAGTTTTATCTATCATCAAAAATCTTTCTTGCTAGAGTTACAAGAAAGTCCTACAGAACCCATTTGATATGTTCTTGCCTAATCATTAGCCTACAGTTTCTTGGTTTAATCATTTTATTGGCATAATATATTTCCATTCAACCTACCTAGTCCGAAATTGCTCAATATACTAGCTACTTCAGAAGCTAAATTTAGCTCAAAAAGTATAGCAAATCGGTTGTATATATTCAAGATTAGTTGAGAAACTGACCACAAGTCAACACTTAAATTTTGGCTTAATCCCTGAGAAATGGGAAGAAACTCAAAAATTACACTTGTTGAGTTTCTTCCCCTAATATTTTTGGTATTATCGCTCAGTTTTTGCTAGTTTTCGGCTAACTTCTTCCTTTTGGTCCTAAACCTACTGCACCTGCATAAACTGCGCGATCACCCAATTCATCTTCAATCCGCAACAATCGATTATATTTGGCCACCCGTTCACTACGACAGAGAGAACCAGTTTTAATCTGACCTGCCCGTGTTCCTACGGCTAAATCAGCAATAGTTGTATCTTCTGTTTCTCCCGAGCGGTGACTGATAACTGAACGGAAACCATTACGAGTGGCTAAGTCAATAGTTTCTAGAGTTTCAGTCAGGGAACCGATCTGGTTAAGTTTAATTAAAATTGAGTTACCAGCACCCATATCAATGCCTTTTTGTAAACGAGAAGGGTTGGTAACAAATAAGTCATCTCCCACTAATTGAATTTTGCTACTTAATTTTTGGGTGAGCTGTACCCAACTGTCCCAGTCGTCTTCATGTAGGCCATCTTCTATGGAGACAATGGGATATCGATCTACTAAACTAGCTAAATAATCAATCAATTCAGTGGGAGAATGAGTTGCGCCGTCGTAAATATAGTTACCATCTTTGTAAAATTCGCTAGCTGCTACATCTAGGGCAAGAGCTACTTGTTTTCCTGGTTTGTAACCAGCTTTCTCAATCGCTGCAATTAATATATCTAATGCTTCTTGGTTTGAACCTAAGTTGGGAGCATAACCACCTTCGTCTCCTACTCCACCTAGTAAACCTTTGTCTTTGAGAACTCCACTTAGGGTAGCGAAGACTTCTGCACCCCAGCGCAATGCCTCTTTAAATGAAGGTGCGCCCACAGGTACGATCATAAATTCTTGAATGTCTACGTTATTCGCAGCGTGAGCACCGCCGTTAATGACGTTCATTAGGGGTACTGGAAGCAGACTTGCTTGTGGGCCACCTAAATAGCGATACAATGGCATACCAACAGAGTTAGCTGCCGCTTTAGCTGTTGCTAGGGAGACCGCAAGGATAGCATTTGCTCCTAGGTTGCTTTTGTTAGGGGAAGCGTCTATTTCGATCATTTTGCTGTCAACTAAGGTTTGGTTGAGAGCATTAATTTTGACTAGGGTGGGGGTAATTTGTTCTTCTACGTTTTTGACTGCTGTGAGTACCCCTTTGCCACCGTAGCGTCCCTGATCTCCATCCCGAAGTTCATGAGCTTCAAAGCTACCTGTAGATGCACCACTAGGCACTTGGGCCAGTCCAACTATACCGTTGCCTAGGTGGACTTCCGCTTCAATTGTTGGACGACCACGGGAGTCAAGAATTTCTCTGGCGTGGATTGATTCAATACCTGTCTCCATATTTTTTCTTCCTTATTCTGTCAAGTTTGATGGTATTGGCTAAATACTAATTACGGGTTTCTTACGCTATGGGGAGTCGTCTTTGTCAACCCAAATTAGCAAAATTTAGCATTTCCACTGACAGAATAGAAGGTTAATCCGGCTTTTGAGCTAGATATCAAAAATGTTTAATAATTTTATCAATTCTCTTTCTATACCACTAATTTTACCTAAATATGTAATTTCATATATTTTTTTAATAATTTTTTAAAATATATTTAATCTCAATATTTCTATTCGTACTCATATCAAAATGATGAGTTTTAGTTGAATATTAATGATGAGTTAATTTTTCAAAATATACTTTTTTTGACTATAAAAAATTGATTTAATGGTTTTATATATGCTATTTTTATTGGGATAAATAACTCTATAAATTTATAAAATTTTTACTTTAAATTAAGGACAATATACGTATTTTAATCTTTTTTTTTGCTAAAAAAAACTTGATTTGCTTTAGGTAGTATACTTTTTATAAGGATAGGAAAAATAGGATAGCTGTTGGTTTTGCCAGGTAAATAGGGCAAAAGGTAGTAAGGTAGTAAAGATTAAGACGAGGCATGAAAAACTACTTTTTGATCGGCAGATTTGGTATCAGGAAGATTTAACCTCTTTTTGAATCAAAAAATAAAATTGTAAAAACTTAATACCAAGTTAATATGAAGTTGCATAGAATAATATTTTAATCAGAGTGAAATGTAGATCGAGACAGACAAGTTAATAAATTTCATAATTCTGTGGAGTCTCACATAATATTGGTATAACACCTAACAGCTAATACCTAACACCTAATTCTGTAGAGTCTCACATAATATTGGTATAACGGCAGAAAAAAAATTAGTAGTCATGAATAGAGTTACTTATAGAAATATCAAAAGTTATACCAAATTCAAAAAAGTATGGTCATAGTCTAGAAGAAGGGAACAAGGACTAGGTAACGTGCATCTCGGAACAGAGTTCTATCACTAATTATCCGGACTTGATATAAGTAAAGAGATTTGCGCTCCTGTTAATTCTTAGCTCCTGACTCCTCCTTTTGCAAAAGCCACTATAAAAAGGTAGTCCTGCATAGTAGTGGTAAGATAATTTAAGGATAAAATCAAAAGTTTTTTGTATCTACTGAATATGATGGGGTAGGCAATTATGATAGCTGCCAAGACCAAAAATCGCGCTCGAGAAGATCGGCTAAATCACAAAAAAGAATAAAGGATCAAGAATAATAACAGGAGAATCAAGTTG
>NZ_JAAHGU010000093.1:0-20909 GCF_010692685.1 Okeania sp. SIO2F5
TGTGGTGCGATCGCACCACACCCTCATCTATTCTCAATAATGGTTCTCTTTTAGTGGAAGTATTCTTCAGCTTATTCGATAAGTCCATCTCTATATATAGCTTTCAGCTACCTTGTCACCCCGTGAGGTGCCAACTATATAATAAGTATTCAACCGGATTTGATATAATTGGGTCGCGCAACCCCGCCAGGAAATGGCGTTCTGGTTTTTGGAGGCTTGCTCAAATCCCCTACTTCCCCTCCTGGATCCCCTCCTGGGAGGGGCGGGGGTGGGTTGGGTTAGGGGTGGGTTAACTTCTGAATTCTGACTTCGTTAATCTCCACTAATATGAATTACTAAGTCTCGGGTATGACTACGTTGACGATGTTCCCAAACATAAATTCCTTGCCAAGTACCTAATACTAATCTGCCATTATTAATCGGAATTTGTTCTGAAGTATGGGTTAAAACACTGCGAATATGAGCAGGCATATCATCAGGACCTTCAGCACTATGAATATAATGATAACCTTCTGGCACTAATTTAGAAATAAAGTTTTCTAGGTCAACTAATACATCTGGGTCGGCATTTTCTTGAATTATTAAGCTGGCGGAAGTATGGCGTAAAAATAGATTACATAAACCTGTTTTTATCCCTGATTTTGCTACACTTTCCTGTACTTTAGGAGTAATTTTTAACAGAGACTTGCCGGAGGTATTTATTTGAAGTAATTGTTGATAGTGAGTCATTTTATTTTTGGTCGGATATATCTTGATTAAGGCTAATAGATAACTTTACTATTGATTTTTGCGTAGTTTAACCCGTAGAGGTTTTAAAAATATTGGAATAGGTTGATCGTTACTCAGTGTTATATGATTAACCACCCTAAGTTCAATATTTGCTTCTTCAAAAGCTTCTTTGATCATTATGCCTAAGACTTTCTGAATAATTAAATGTTTTCCAGGTTTAACTTGTGTAACTACTTCGATTAATATTTGATTGTCAGAAAATTCTTCTACTCCTTCTATTATTGTTGGTTCAATTATGTCTTCTGAATAATTCTCTAGAAGTTTCTTTCCAACTTTTTCTATAATTTCATTGACTTGACTCATCTTAACTTGATAAGGAATTTTCAGCATGACCACTGCATTACTGTAGCTAGAGTGATTAACTATATCTTTAACATCACGATTATGGATAATATAATTTTTATCTTCATAATTAATGCGAGTTGTTCTTAATTCTATTCCCGTAACAAAACCACTTACACCATTTATCTCTACAAAATCTCCTACTAAGTAATAATTTTCAAACAAAATAAAGAAACCTGCAACTATATCTTCAACCAGACTTTGCGCTCCCATTCCAATTGTTAAACCTAAAATACCTACACCTGCTAGAATAGGAGTCGGGTCAATTTTAATAGTATAAAGAATTGCTATACCTGTACCAAAGTAAATCAGGTATTTTGTACAACTTTGAAATAAAGGTAAAAATGTCTCTCGTCTCTGTTTAGATAAATCATCTGTATCACTCTCACGCAGTAGTACTTCTTCTAGTAAAAGTTGACCAATTTCTTGCACAACACGACTCATAAATATAATCCCAATTATTTGCAAAGATAAAAGACCATAAGGAGCTAAACTAGCAATAAAATCAACTTTTTGAACTACTAAAGTAGCTGTAGTAATATAGATTGCATATTCAAGACATCGTTTGGCAAGAGGAATTAATTTACGTAGGCGGTTGTAGATCCGCACAATATTTCTTTGATCGGAATATTTCTTGCTAACAGCATCCAAAGTTTCAATAACTGTTGTATTAGCTTTAGTAAATAGTAATCCCATAATAATAATCATATAAATCTGCAAACTTATATATAAATATTTGACAATTACTTCTGGGAATACCATAATTTGAGCTGATATAGTAACATATAACAGCCAGATAATATTATTAAAGTTACTCTTGAAAAATTCAAATAATTTTTCAATACTGGCGTCATTGGCAGTGATTTGATCGACGTTTTTTGCCCACTCTGTTAACCAAGTTATAAATTTTTTTATATATGGAATACTCCATTTAGTTAAAATTAGTATGCCCAAGATTTTTAGGACTCTAATTCCTATAACTAGCAAGTAATTAAAGGAAATATTTTTAATCAAATAAGTTTGGTATTCGATTAAATTTTTTCCTTGATAAATAAGCCATCCATTAATTCCTGCCACTAATAGACATAGTAGTAAACAACTTACAGTTAAGAATATCTGAATATTTTGGTAGATAAATTCAACCTCTTTTTTCTTGTTTTTGACTGATGGTATTTGTATTAATTGTTTATATGCTCTGCCGAAAACAAATTTAATTGCTACAAATAAACATATTATAAATACGATTTCAACTCCAGTTCCAATGATACTGTTCATATCAATTTCAATGAAGTTATTAATATTAATTTTAGGGTTCATAATTGTTTTCCTTGAATAAAATAATTGGACAGTTGAAAATAATTATTGTAAATAATCTACAACAGCTTGAGCGATCGCTTCACTACCATTTTTATCTAATTTTTCAGATTTACGAGGTGGTTGTAAGGGTCGTCTGAGAAATTCCCAATCACCATCAAAAAATTCTGTTGGAGGTAAAATTTGATGATAACTATAATCTTGAATACCTTCTAACAATAACTTTGATTCGGCAAAACCTTCTCTGACTAATGACAAAATAGGTGTTTCTAAACGTAAAGCTTCAGCAAAGGTGCTATACCCTGGTTTAGAAATAATCCTGCCACAAATCGGCATCAAATCTACTGGGCGAATATTTGGTGAATTTTTATCTATTTTTTCAAATTCTTTTCTGACATTTATTAGATTAGGAAGTTCAGGGGTATTACTATCAAATGTAATAAATTGCCAGTCAGGAAAACGAGAAATATTTTGATAGGGAATCTTCTCTAAACCTAAACCGCCAAAAGTAAGTAAAATAGTTTTTTCTTTGTCTGTATGAATATTAAATTTTGCTTTAATTTCTTCTGGTTGATAACGTGGAGTTCCCCCAGTTAAACCCACATCAAAAACATTAGCAAAAGCACTCATGGGTTCGTGGAGTGGGAGGCGAAATAAACGGTCACACTCTCCAAAACATTCACCAATCCAATCAGCAATTTTAACAAATTCACCACCCCAAGGACGATAAATAAAATCCCAGCCAAAATTACTCAACATCCAACCAGGAATCTCAGCAGTTTTAGCAATTTTAGCAGCAATTGGCGGAATATCTGCTAATAATAAATCTACTCGATTTTGCTTAAGAAAATTTACTTCTCCAGCAATAATTGACCGTTCTTTACTCCGAATTTCTTTCAATTTTTCTAGAGTAGTTTGTTTATCCATTGTGATACTATCTGATTGAATTACTCCCACATCAAAAGCACGGGGACGATAAATAAAATCACCAGAAATATAAGATTCTAGTAACCAACGGGGAGCAGTTGTCACCATAATTAATAAAACATCTGGACAGATTTTTTGTACTAGATTGGCAACTGATGATATACGGACAGCATGACCAAATCCATGGTTAGTAATAGCAATATATAAGGTAGGTCGAGGCATGGGATTTTTTCAATTAAAGATTAATACTATAGCAATTCCCAAAAAGCGTGAGGTACAAAATTATAGGTTTTAGGCAACAGGCAACAGGCAACAGGCAACAGGGAAGAAAGATAAAAGTACCTCACGCTTACTGAGAAACGCTATATCCTATAACAAATTTCTATAGCATTCATTAGTAATATGCTCATAAAAAGTAAAGTATTTTATTATAATTAGAGCGCTATTCAACTAAAATATTACCAGTTATGTTTTTTTTTCTAAAAAAGCTAATTTTTTTGTAATATCAATTTTGAGTAAGAGGCTGTTTGTAAACAAAAAATTAAGTGGGGTTTGTGGTGGCACACTTACCATTTCTGGAATCATTGTCGGTTTTACACCTAACCCACCATGTGCTGTGGGATAGTGCTTTATGTAACACACTTCACACCCTACGCGATCTAATATTTATTTGATAAATATTCTCTAATAGGAGTAGAAAATCCAGAAAAAAACTTATTGATAGTTTCAAAAATATCCAGTCTACATCTGGTCAGATTTATATTAAAAATTTCACAAATAAACCCAATTATCAAGCATCTATTCTTTTAGTAGAACATACTTTGATTAACCCTAATAATATTTTTTAATATATTTGAATTATCAAAATATTGAGTAATACTTCACAGTCATAAAGATAAAAATACTAATTTTAAAATGTTGTCTAATCATCCAGAAAAAATAATTTTTGACGCAGAAAATAAGCAAGATTTAGATAGTAAAACTACTACACAACTGATAGATTTATCTTATCTAGATATCCAAATTCCAGCAATCATTAAAAGAATTGAAATAGATACTTATGGTGAAATATTAGTCAAACGTCTTAAAGCTATGGGAGTTGTGCCAGAAAAACAAATAATGGTATTACGAAAAAGTTGCTTTTGCGGACCACTTCATATCAGAGTAGGTATCAGTACAGAATTAGCAATTAGGAGAGAAGAAGCAAAAACAATTTTTGTAAAACCGCTAATTTTATAAACGAAGGCAGAAGGCAGAGGGCAGAAGAAACAATTCCCTTTCCTAGTGCAGGATAGCGGAAATAGCATAAGTGCCTCCTGCCTTCTGTCTTTCCTGATAACTGTTTAACCGGATTTGATATGAAGTACAGATATTATAGCGCTACGCTCTAGGGAACAGGGAACAGGGAACAGGGAATAGCAAACTGTAAAAGAGTTTTAGGATTGAAAAATGTCCTAATATCAAATTGGGTTAAACAGTTATAGAATCGTTAACTCCTCCTGAATTAACTCACCCCTAACCCCTCCCCTCCTGGGAGGGGAAGTCAGGAGGACCGAGTCAGGAGGAGAGAGAATTACAAAGATGAGGGTAGTTATGACGATTGGAGAATTTTTTTATGTCCAATAAAACAGATTTGATATAACCAATTTTTGTAGCGCTATAACAATTAAATTTTCCCAGTTCAGGCATCTTGCCCGCTATATATAAATCAGGCGTTGGTGAATTATTGTATGATATTAACCTTAATTACTTAGGAGTCAGGAGAAAGAAATGTGCTTTTTGGTCAATTCAGTAAAGACAATATCTCATCTTGCCATTCAAAGAATTACTCTTAATTTACCTAAATTACTGATTTCATACCTCCAATCACCAATGCCATAAATCAAAAGGGGCAGCCATAAAATGCTACCCCAAAAAAATCGATCGGATGCCCTTTGAGACTACAGCTATCTAACGATAAAAGTTGTTGACCCTATTTACCATATTATTCTTGATAAATAAAACCGCTACATCCCAATAGCGATCGTCTGTATCTTTAATATCGCACTTAATTTTCCATTCTTCATCCTCAACAACAGGCATGATCGTCAATGCTGAAGCTTTGTGTTTTTGCTTTGCTCCGGAATTAAATCCGGCAATAACTGCAGTCCATTCTGACGCTGAATATCCAGTTTTGATTGTGGGATTACCTTTGACCTGATAAATCCGATATTCCATAGGTTTTTGGGTAGTATCAGTTTCATCAGTCGTTGATGTGGTGTCTGTTTCACCAGTCGTTGATGTAGTAGCAGGTTGATTTACTTTCATTAGTTCGTTAATTTCCTCTTGAGATAACACTCGGTCATAAATTCGCAGATGAGCAACTTTACCCTCATAGAACCCATAACCACAACCCAATTTAATTTGAGTAATTTGACTTAATTCTTGATCTTTACCTGTAACAGTTTGCCACAGATTACCATTGAGATAGATTTTCATCTCACCGGTAGTAATATTCTTTGTAAATACCCAGTGATTCCATTTACCCTTAAAATCAGAGACTTGAGCTAATTGTTCAATTCTGTCAAAAGAAGAGGTTTTATTTCCACAATCAAAGTATACGGTACTGTCTGACCACGGTAAGTGAATATTAACTACCCTGTTATTAGTTTTATCTTCTGCTAACAAAATAGAGCTTTGTTTGGGTAGAGACTCTCCGCCATTTGCCCAAAAACTAATTGTGACTTCATTAGTTTCGGGAATAGCGGTTGGGGGTAGTTCGATATAATCATCTACTCCATCAAAACCTATACAATCGCCAAAGTTAGGGTCAGCTATGACTTCAGCACCATAAACTTTGCCATTGAGTGTTCCGTCTGAAGCATCAACTACTTCTTTTTCTTTTGCTGAGTTTTCTATTATTTCATTGAGCGGGAGATGGAGATGTAAACCACTATTTATATCTATAGGTTTAGAAGTCTCATCCGTTGTTGATGTGCTGTCGGTTTCACCAGTGGTCTCAGTCTCATCCGTTGTTGATGTGCTGTCGGTTTCACCAGTGGTCTCAGTCTCATCCGTTGTTGATGTGCTGTCGGTTTCACCAGTGGTCTCAGTCTCATCCGTTGTTGATGTGCTGTCGGTTTCACCAGTAGTCTCAGTCTCATCAGTTGTTGATGTGCTGTCAGTTTCACCAGTGGTCTCAGTCTCATCAGTTGTTGATGTGCTGTCAGTTTCACCAGTGGTCTCATCAACTGTCATCAATTCGTTAATTTCTTCTGGAGATAATACTCGGTCATAAATTCGTAGATGAGCAACTTTACCATTATAAAAACCATAACCACAACCAAATTTAACCTGAGTAATTGAGCTTAGAGGATTTTCTTTACCAACACCACTTTGCCACAAACTACCATTAAGATAGATTTTCATCTCACCCGTAGCCACATTCTTGGTAAATACCCAGTATGTCCATCGATCTTTAAAGTCACTTGCCTGGGATGGTTTTTCGATACGGTCATAACTATTATCAGTAGTAGTTGTATTTCCACAATCAAAGTATACGTTACTATTTGACCAAGGTAAATGAATGTTGACTACCCTGTGATTACTTTTATCTTGTGCCAAGATAATAGAATTCTGATTAGGTAGAGACTTGCCGCCATTTGCCCAGAAACTAATTGTAATTTCACCAGTTTCGGGAATAGTTGCTGTAGGAAGTTCGATATAATCCTTCGTACCATCAAAGTTGATACAGTTGCCAAAGCGATCGTCTGCTACAACTGTTGCACCATTAACTTTACCATTGAGTTTTCCTGCTGATATATCAACAACTTCTTTTTCTTTAGCAGCATTTTCGACAATTTCATTCAATGGCAGATGCAGTTGTAAACCACGATTAATATCCATAGGTGGAGGAGTTCCATCCACTTTCATACATTCATTAATCTCTTCAGGAGATAATGCTCGGTTATACATCCGCAGATGCGACATTTTGCCATGAAAAAATCCATCTGCTGACCAGTTACTATCGCCAATATAATTTTTAGTGCGATTAAGATTATTAGGTAGATGTACTAAACCACTCTGTACTTCTTCACCATTCTTATATACTTTGCCACTACCTGACCCATCAACGGTTACTGTTAAATAAAGCCACTGGTTCAACTCTAGCATTCCATCCACTTTAATCCTGTTTCGAGTAGCACCTTGATAAACATCGAAGACTAAATTCTGAGTAGTACTTTCATTCGCAAACAGAATGTTGTTGTTACCTGGACCTTTTCCAAAATCAATAATTCTCGACCAACTCTTGAAACTGCTATAGTGTACCCAAGCTTCGACAGTCAAACCTTGTGAATAGTCAATATTCATTTCTGGCATTTGGATATAATCATCCACACCGTCAAAATTTAGACAATTGCCAAGTTTGGAGTCTGCTACAACTATTGGTTTTCCATTGACTTTGCCATTGAGTTTTGCTGGAGAAACATCAACAACTTCTTTTTCTTTGGCTGCATTTTCCACTATTTCATTCAGTGGTAGATGCAATTGTAAACCACGGTTAATATCAATAGGTAGAGGAGTTGCATCCACTTTCATGCATTCATTGATTTCTTCAGGAGATAACGCTCGGTTATACATCCGCAGATTTGACATTTTGCCCTGAAAATATCCATCTGTTGACCAGTTACTTTTACCAATATAGTTGTTAGCGCGATTGGTATTGTTGGGAAGATTGATTAACCCACTCTCTACTTCTGTACCATTCTTGTAAATTTTAGTCTTCCCCGAACCATCAACTGTTACTGCCAAATGTAGCCATTTGCTCAACTCTAGCTTTCCATTTGCTTGTACCCTGTTGGAAGTTGTTCCTTTAAAACTATCGAAACATAGATTGCTTGTTGTGGTTTCGTTAGCAAATACAATGTTGTTATTTGGAGTACCATTGCCAAAGTCAATAATTCTTGACCAATGCTTAAAGCTGTTATAGTGTATCCAAGCTTCGACAGTCAAACCTTGGGAATAATCGATATTCATTTCTGGCATTTGGATATAATCATCCACACCGTCGAAGTTTAGACAATTGCCGAAACGTGAGTCGTCTAAAATTTTGGGATTACCATTAACTTTACCCTTGAGTTTTGCTGCTGAAACATCAACAACTTCTTTTTCTTTAGCTGCATTTTCGACAATTTCATTCAGTGGCAGATGGAATTGTAAACCACGGTTAATATCTATAGGTGGAGGAGTTCCATCTTCTTTCATACATTCATTGATGTCTTCTGGAGATAATACTCGGTTATACATCCGCAAATGAGCCATTTGCCCCTGAAAAGCTTGGTTAGCAGCAAATCCTCCTCCCAGCTTATCTTGATCTTGCCCTAATACCAATGCTCCTCCAGTGGCAATTGGATTTCCTTGACTAATGACTTTAGAGTGTACTTCTTTTCCATCTTTGTACACTTTAAATTGTCCATCGCTACTTTGCCAAGTAATTGCTACACAATGCCATTCACCATCGTTGAAAGCAACTCCCGTACTATACCACTTGTTATTAACAGTGGGTGTGATATTTTTAATGTTGTATATTTGAAACTCGTTATACCTCTGTGCGGAAGATTTTGCGTATGAGATAACTGTACCTTCTTTCTGTTGGTTGTTCGATCTAACCCAACATAATACTGTCATTGCTTCCGAGGGAAAGTTGGGCATGGGATTAATGATCACATAATCATGATTCCCATTAAAGTTTAAACAATTGCCAAAGCGTGGTTCAGCTACAACTGTTGCACCATAAACTTTACCATTGAGCTTTCCTGCTGAAATATCAACAACTTCTTTTTCTGATTCAGCATTTTCCACTATTTCATTCAATGGCAGATGCAGTTGTAAACCACTATTTATATCCATAGGTGGAGGAGTTCCATCCACTTTCATACATTCGTTAATTTCTTCTGGTGATAATACTCGGTCATAAATCCGCAGGTTTGTCATTTTTCCGTGAAAATATCCTGTTCCTGACCAATTACTTACGCCGATATAGTTTTTGGTTCGATTAACACTATTGGGGACAGCTACCAACCCTCCCCCTACTTCTTGACCATTCTTATAAACCTTGGCATTTCCTGACTCATCAATTGTTGCTGTTAGATGAAGCCACTTACTTGCTTCGAGTATCCCTTTTACCTCAATAGCTTTTCTGGTCGAACCAACAAACACAACTAATAATCCATCATTTGTTGTAGTATGATTCCCAAAAATGATATTGTTTTTACCAGGACCGTTAGCGAAATCAATAACTCTTGATTGGTACTTGAAACTGTTATAATACACCCAAACTTCTACAGTAATACCCTTTGAATAGTCAATATTCATTTCCGGCATTTGGATATAATCATCTACCCCATCAAAACTTAAACAGTTACCAAAGTTTGAGTCGGCAACAATTGTTGCACCATGAACTTTGCCATTGAGTTTTCCTCCCGAAATATCAACTACTTCTTTTTCTGATTCAGCATTTTCCACTATTTCATTCAATGGCAGATGCAGTTGTAAACCACTACTTATATCCATAGGTTTAGTTTCAGGCATTTTGCTAATTGGACTTGTAGAGGTAGTATTGCTAGCAACATAAATATCATGTAAATCATTAGGTATTACACCTTTAATCTTTTTTTGTTTAAAAGTAAGGGTAATAGATGTATAACGTTGGTCGCTCGGTAACTGAAACAAACCTAGACCCGTATCTGTGCCAAAAGAAGTACCTGGGTTGGGTGGAGTTGGGCAAAACTCTTGTTTACCTTGAGAGTTTTTACCAGAGATAGTTTGAGTCGCTGCATCTAGGAATACACGAGCATTATTTCCTTGGCCAAGAGTGCCACTGTTGAATAATTTCCAGTCAGTTAAATTTAGTGGACTACCATCTAGAGTTGTTGCTGTGACTTTTATGGTTGTATATCCAGCTGCAGTACCGTTGAAAAATCTTGATATGGCCAAATATGTGTCACCACAGGTAGCGCCATCAGTTGCTTTTGAGCCAGTTAGAGAAGCTTTGTAGTTACTAAAATCTAGAGTAACAGAATAATTATTTTCACGTCCTATAGTCCTGATTTGAGGCATAGTAACAGTGATACCTTTTACTTTACCTGTTAAGCTAAATTTATTCTCTATTTCCCCAGATAGGAGGCGGTCTTCTGTAATGGGGGTATCTCCATTTGGCTTTCCTTTCCAACCACGGTCATTATAGTCTATTTGATTGTAGGTTATACCTATTGTACCTCCTAGACCATCAGAGATTTGCGCTGTTTGGCCAAACCCTGGATACTTATAGTCGGTAGTATCCCAAAAGGTGAGGTTTTTAGTAGCGACTTCAGACATTATAATGCTCCTTATTTATTAATTAATCGGCAATTTCTAGCGACACTAATCATTCTCTGATTGTCTTTAAAAATATACAATCCAGATATTTTTTGGCTTCTGTCTATAAACAAGTATAAGGTAAGCATTCAGCTATTAGTTGTCAGCTATCAGCAACAAGACTCTCTCCTTAAAGACAGTGTTTAAATTAATATAGACTTTAAGAGCAAGGGAGCCAACTTTTGTAGTAAGACAATTAATAAAGCTTTGATCGTTAACTAAAAGCAATAGCTGATAGCTAATAGCTGATGGCTGATAGCTGAATGCTTACAGTATAAGTTTTTTGATGCACAAGCTAAACATTTCTTAATAATACATTTTACCACTGATGAAATTATCCATAGAGTTAAATTTTATTAAGGATTATTGCTAAATTTTTGGTAAGGATTCAGGTCAGGCCAATTTGTTATAAAGTCCAATATTTCAACGATAATAATGGCCTACTTTAAGCTGATAAAATCAAAAACTTTCTATCATTAAATGGTTGACTATATCAAAAAAAAATAATGAAATTGATATTAATTCGTAAAGTCGATATAGGTTGTTCTTGAAACTAGCAAAATTAGGATTGGCGTTGGTAAAGCGCGTGTATGATATTAATCTTAATTACTTACCGAGAAATTGTGGGTATGCGCCTCCCCTTTTCAGGGGAAAAAAGAAAAAATTTTTCATGATTAGTCAATCCTCTTCTTTTCAAGGAGAGGTAATAATTAATAATTAATAATTAATAATTAATTATTAATTGTTGAACACCCCTAACCCCTCCCAGGAGTGGAAAGACCGAGTTAGTAGGAAAGAAAGAAGAAGAAACAGGAGTAGAAGGATAAAGTTTTTTGGTCGCGTAAAGGTCATGGACTTCTATCGCGCTCTTATCCGGACATGATATCATACCTCAAATTACCAACACCTTAGGATTAAATATATCAATATTCCTGATATTAGATTATGCAAAATATCAAACTGCTAGTTGCTGCAAGACAATACAAAAATATGCTCTGAATCTGTATTGCCTTTAATCAATAAATAAGGAATTTATTTGAGGCGATCGCTTATTTATTTATAAAGAGTAAATTTGAATTTATCAATATAGCCATTATGAACAAATAATATATTTTTATAATTAAATGGTTGACAGTTACTCAAGTCAATTCCTTGACCAAGAGTTGTACTTCTAACATAAGTTATAATACATCCTGACTCTATATAACGACCGATAATTACTGATAATACTGATAATAAAGTTGGCGTTGCATAAATGTGGGATGATTTTAATAGTTTTGTGGAATTGGCATCTTGCCCGTTCCTGATATTTTCCCGTTCCTGATATTTTCACTCCTTGGACAGAAAAATTCTTTCCCTCTACTGCCTACAGCAAAGCTGCCTATGTGTGGAGGAGATGTCTATTAGACATCTGGTAAAAATCCCAAATCAAATCAATTATCACACATAAATTATCAATTATTTCCCCTCCCAGGAGGGGTTAGGGGTGGGTTCCCTACTGCCTACAGCAAAGCTGCCTACTCCCTCTATAATATTCATCCGGCCTCTCAGCAATGCCCAAAAAGGAATACAGGTACGGGAGCAAGATGCTCCCACTACTGTGCCTCGTAACAAACATTCGTACAGAAAAATTCTTTCCCTCTACTGCCTACAGCAAAGCTGCCTATGCGTGGAGGAGATGTCTATTAGTTTACACAGCAGCGATCAAACCACTATGTCTCAACAAAGGTTCAGTATTAGGTTCCCGACCTCGGAAAGTTTTAAACACCTCCATCGGATGCAAACTACCACCTAATGCTAATACTGTATCTCGAAAACGTTTACCACAAGTGGCGATCGCTACTTCATCTTCTAAACCAGCTTCTTCAAAGGCAGCAAAAGCATCAGCACTCAATACTTCTGCCCACTTATAACTATAATAACCAGCAGCATAACCCCCAGCAAAAATATGTCCAAAGGCACATAAAAATGAATCTTCTGGTAATGGAGCTAATACAGTAGTAGTTTTAGCGATGCGGTTACGCACATCCATCACTGTTTCCTCACCACCTGGTTGATAACGGTGATGTAGTTCAATATCAACTAAGGCAAAGTGCAACTGACGTAACATCCCACTGCCACTCATATAATTTCTGGCAGCCAAAAGTTTCTGATAATAATGTTCTGGCAGAGTTTCCCCTGTTTGATAATGTTTTGCCATTCCAAATAATGTGGCGCGGTCGTAACACCAGTTTTCCATAAACTGACTGGGTAACTCCACAGCATCCCACTCTACATTATTAATACCAGCAGCTCCTGCATAGTCAACCTTTGTCAACATATGTTGTAAACCATGACCGAACTCATGGAAAAGAGTTTCTACCTCACGAAAAGTCATCAAACTAGGTTTACCATCTACAGGTGGTGTTTGGTTGCATTGCAAATAAGCTACTGGCAAACGCAAAGTAGTTTGACCATTTTCCACAAGTTTGGCGCGAGTGATACATTCATCCATCCATGCACCACCCCGTTTTTCTGCTGGGCGACTATAAGCATCAAGATAGAAGTAAGCGATGGGTGTATTTTTCTCATCACTAACTTGGAAATAACGCACATCTTGATGCCAGACTGGTGCTTCCCCATCAGCAGCAGTAATATTAATACCAAATATCCGTTTGACTAAAGCAAATAACCCATCAAGAACTTGGGGTAGTGGGAAATATGGTCGTAACTCTTCGGCAGTAAAAGCAAATTTTTCTTCCCGCAGTCTTTCCGCCCAAAAACTGGTATCCCAATGTTTTAGGTCATTTGCCTCTAGGGCATTTTTACTGGCAGCAAATTTTTTCAATTCTTCTAGGTCTGTAACTGCAGCATCATAACTCACACTGCGTAGCTCTTCTAATAACTTTTCCACTGCTTCCACACCCGGTGCCATTTTACTAGCAAGACTCAGTTCTGCATAACTATTAAAGCCTAAAATTTGAGTTTTTTGTTGACGTAGCTCTAAAATACGTTGAATTAAAGGATAGTTGTTTAACTCCCCACTAGAAGCACGACTAATAAAAGCTTTATATAGTTGTTCTCGTAACTCCCGTCGTTTGCTGTGCTGCATGAAGGGAGCAAAACTGGGATAGTCGAGAGTGATGCGCCATGGTCCGCTTTCTGGAGTTGCATTTTCTGCTCCAGCATCTCTGGCACCTTGAGCTGCCAAACTTAATAAACTGGGAGGTAAACCATCGACTTCTTCTTTGTTTGTCAATGTGAGACTAAAAGCTTTTGTGGCATCAAGGACGTTATTGGAAAACTTTGTAGAAAGTTCTGCTAATTCTAGTTGAATGGTGTTGAAACGTTCTCGCTGTTCCCCTTCTAAACCTACTCCAGAAAGTTCTGCATCTCTGATAGCAGCTTCAACTATGCGTTTTTGTCCTGAATCTAGATTTTGCCAACTATCACTATTGTGTAATTTTTTGAAAGCTTGATAAAGAGGTTGACTTTGGTTGAGTTTATTAGAAAATTCTACTATTTTTGGTTGTACTTCATCATAAGCTTTTCTGAGTTCGGGACTATTTTTTACTCCCATTAAATGCCCTACTATTCCCCAACTCCAACTTAAACGGTCTACTAATTTTTGTATGGGTTCTACTAGGTCATTCCAAGTAGGTTTAACTGTGGCTTCTAAGTTTGTTAATTCTTGCTCTAATTCTGTTAGAAGTTCTGTCATTGTAGGGACTACATCTTCTGGTTTAATCGATTCAAAAGGAGGTAATCCTTTACCATTTAATAATGCTTTATTTGTAACTGTAGCTTGACCATTCATAAGCAGTTTTTCTTGATATCCCAATCATCTTTATTTTTGGTGTTATATTATTGTAGCTTAACTGAGCAAAAAATCGGCGTTGGTGAAGCGCGTGTATGATATTAATCTTAATTATTTAGGAGGACTGAGTCAGGAAGACCGAGTCAGGAGGAAAGAAAGAAGGAAGAAAGAAGAGGAGGAAAAGGAGAAAGTTTTTTTGATCGCTAATTAGGGCTTGCTGATTAAATCTAAAAGTCTTTACATATAAAGGTTTTAGCCTTTTTAAGTATCAAAAAGTACGAGGTTTTAGGTGGTAATGGTTCAAAAATGAGCGGATTTTGGTCAAGAGTTGGGCAGAAAAATTAAGGGACGATTCTTGCTACTATCTCCTCTATAATTCCCATTTCTCCTGACTCGGTCATCCTGACTCCTGACTCCTCCTCTTACCGAAAAATTGTGGGTATGCGCCTCCCCTTTTAAGGGGATAATAAAGAAAAATTTTCATGATTAGTCAATCCTATTCTTTTCAAGGAGAGGTAATAATTAATTATTAATTATTAATTGTTGAACAAAAGACTTCCATCAGCAAACCCTAATTATCCGGACATGATACAGTATTTAATTCACTTGAATATTAATCGATGTATCAGTAATATCATGTCCGTTAGTATTGTTCGTGTAAAACAGGACTTATATAGAATCCGGTTATATAGTATATGTTTATAACTATACTTAAAGCCTTCAATCTCCCCTACTCCCCTACTCCCCCAACTATATAATAAGTGTTCAACCGGATTTGATATTACGCATAATATCATGTTCCCCCTCCGGGGGAGCTACGAATTGCGGATAATCAGTTATAATAAAATTTAAGGGATCCGGGTATCGACAGTACCAAACAAATACTTAAATTATCAATACCCCCAATACGAATATTTGTTCTTTTTCTCCAATATTTCCTCCTGACTCGGTCCTTCCCCTCCTGGGAGGGGGAGGGGCGAGGGGTGGGTTGACTCCTGAGGACTCACAACAGTCATTTATAAGTATTCAACCGTTAGCGTAGCTCCCCCGGAGGGGGAACATGATATAAGGTACGAAAAATTAGGATTTGAGATTGCTTTCCTGTCGGTCGCAATTACGGAAATACTTTGTATAGCGCTGTGCGCAGACAACAGGCAACAGCGGTGCGACCCCGCGACGACGCCAGTCGCAAGGGAATGCGCACCAAGAGAGGCAACAGGCAACAGCTCCGGAAGGGGGAATAAAAAACCTATAATATAAGACTTTTAGCTATTGGACACCTCTTGTAATTTGTAAATATGCCAGCGCACATTGCTATACTGCGTAAGTCCGATAAAAGTTAGCGTGAATATCTACAAGGAAATTTAAGTTTTTTCTAGCTTTTAACCCTTCTTCCTTCTTCCCTTTTCCTTCTTCCTTCTTCCTTACCTGAAGTTGATAATATCGTCTATTAAATTCATATCGATATAAGTTTTACCTTTAGCATCTCCAGCAATGACAGTAAAAGATTTATCTGGTTCTCCTAAATGATTTAAAACTAAAGTTGCACCAGTAAAATCTTGATTTTGCGTATAATCATTAACTGTAACAATTGTTTTTAATCCTACTGTCAAAGCAGCTTTTAAACCATTATCTGAATCTTCAAATACTAGACAATTATCTGGTTGAAGATTCATTTTTTCTAACACATAATAATAAATATCTGGCGCAGGTTTTTTTTGTGGAACTATGTCTCCTGCTGCAATTATTTCAAACCATGATAAACTTTCCTTGCCCAAAGTATTTTCTAATAATGCAGTTACATTTTGTAAAGTGCTAGTAGTAGCGATCGCTAACCGTATTTTCTGATTTCGTGCCTCTGCTAATAATCTTTTTACACCCAAGCGCAATGGAATAGTTCCTGTTGCTAATAACCTTTGATAATATTGAGTTTTCATGGCGTGCAGATTATAAATTAATTCCTGGAGTGGAATAGATGATTTAAACTCTGGTTGATACCTACTAATATAAAAGTTGATACGTTCTTTGCCACCCGCTACTTCCAACAATTCTCCGTATAACGAAACTGACCATTCCCAGTCTAACCCTGCTGTAGCAAAAGCCTGATTAAAAGCTATTCTATGGCCATCTCGCTCTGTATTTGCCAAAGTCCCGTCAACATCAAATATTAAGGTAAACAGTTCAGTCATTTAATTAAAAGTGTGATAATAAATAATGATTATACTTTTAAGTTGATTTTATAACCTCAACAGAAGATCCACTTCATTAGACATCTGCGATAATAGAAAATAAAATTAATTATCTCACTCTTATTCATCAATTCTTTCTCCCTACTCCCTACTCCCTAGTGCAGAATGGCAGAAATAACTAACCAGTTACAAAATCCTAAAAGCCTTACCAATCAATACTTTTAACTTTTGACTTTTGACTTTTGACTTCCGCGTAGCGGCATTAACCTAAGCACTAATTCCAAAAGTGATAAAAGTTACTAGACGTTCTACAAGATCGTCAATTTCCTCACTAGAACTTTTTTCACTCAAGGGTTCTAATGGCTCAATTTGATTGAGAACTCGGATCAACATCGCTATCACAAGATCGAGTTTCCATTCTAATTCCGTTGGAGATTGATTCGGAAGCACTTTCTGCATTATATCTAGAAATCTTTGGTGAGTTCTACTAAATTCTGCTTCTGCTAGTCTCTGAATTGGATGGGGTTCCGTGCGACAACGGCCCATAAATTTGGCATGAATTAGACATTGCTCTGAGCTATCCTGAATTATTTGTAGTGGTGGGGTAATTACAGCTGCTAAAATTTCTGCCACTGAAGGGAGGTCTTCAGAGTCTTCCAGAATTGCCAGTTGTCGTAGTTGTTCTTCAACAATGGGTTGTGCTACTCGTTGAACTGTTGCGATAAATAATTCTTCTTTTGAACCAAAATGATAATGGACTGCAGCCAAATTCACATCTGCCTCTCGAATTATGGCCCTTAGAGAAGTTCCAGCAAAGCCTAGAGAAGCAAAAAGTTTCTCAGCAGCATTAAGAATTTGCTCTTTTGTATCAATAGTTGAATTCTTGCTCATTCAGTCGTGTCTATGATTTGCTCGACATTTTAGTCTAACACCGAGAAGTCCATTTTGACTGTATTAGCTGCTCCTGTAAATATCTATTCGGTAGTCCTGCATGGTAATGGTGAGGATATATATTTTTTAATTTTTCCCACACTCCCCATCCCCCCATCTCCCCAAATTCCCCTCCACCGGAGGGGAAGTCAGGAGTCAGGAGGGAAGAGAATGCGCGAAACATTTGCTCTTGGATGAAGATGAAAATTTTTTTTATACCGAATTAAGCGCATTTGATATCACCATCCCCCCAGATGTCTGTGTTGGCCTGCTGATTGACCATCTCATATCGGTGTTGCTGAAGCGCGTGTATGATATTAATCCTAATTACTTAGGAGTCAACCCACCCGCGTGCCCCTCCCAGGTTGGTTGACTCCTAAGAAATATCCTAGCTATTTGTAGCAAATATTTATTAATTTGGTATGACTCCTACCTGAAAAAGATTTATACCAATGCTACCGAATTTGATATCATTAGAGTTCGGATGAGAAGTATGACGTGGATTGACTAAAAAACCAGCGATCCCAGCGATCAAAAAGAGTTTCACAGAAATTACTTCCGTGAAACTCTTAAAGCAATTCAATTCTTAACTTGGATTAAACAGCTAGATTTGCTATAAACAAATGTCTAGAAAGCCTATCCAAGAAAATGAACACCAGAGATGTCATTACCGTTCAATTCAGTAAATAACTCCTCAAATGTGCCTGATGTTGAAACACCGAGATTATTAGGATTGAAGGCAAACACATCTTGATTTTTACCCGATACACCAGGTACATTAAAGTTGCCAGTAGTAGACAGGAGTAGTTGCTCTCCATTGATACCGATCGCATCAAGATTTTCACTACTGTCGCTAAGTTCTACATCACTACCGTCGAATTCGACAGACCAACTTCCACTGGTGTTACTGCCTAAATTATTAGGATTGAAACGCAGTATATCTTCATCTTGACGGCTAACTCCTGATACATTAACGTTCCCTTGGGTGGAAATTAGAAGGTCTCCAGTAAGAGGATCGACACTCAGACCATCAATATCTTCACCATTTTTCTTTAAACCAACATCCGAACCATCAAAATATAACTCGAAAGAACCGTCGGTGTTGTCTCCAAGTGATGTGGCAGTGAATTTTACAATGTCAGAGTCATCTACATTTCCGATACCACTTATGTTTTTAGTATCCTCGAAAGAAAGTAGAATCTCATTGTTGCCAATCACCTCAAAGGCATTAATCTTAACACCTCCAAGACCAACATCTGAACCATCGAAGAACTTACTGTAACTCTGGTCAGCTACATTATATTCAACGATGTCTTCTGGTGTGAAACTAATTCCATCTAGGGTTTGGTTATACTTTAAACTAAACAGTACAGAATTTTGACCTGGTTGAGGATCGGGTTCACCATTAACATAGTGACTCGGATCGGAATCGTTGACACCATCAGCAACAACAGTTCCTATATTTTGGTAAATACCACTTTCGACCTGCTGGAATTCTAGCTTTTTGACCTTGAATCGGTCGTCGGGAGTGTTGTCGGAGGTAGAAGCAGCAATGACCAGCACATTACCAGCCACTTGCTGGTTATTGATATTTGCCCATCGTGAACTTGATTCACCGTTATTGTCTTGTGTGAATTCAAGACTGTTTAAGAACCCATCATCCAAGGTGTTGTGGTTATTGAAGGCATCAGTCTTTGAACCTACCCAATAAGTGATATCACTGTCAGCTCCCACGGAATCTAGGAATGTGCGGTCAATCACTACATCTTCGGAGAATTCAAACAAGATGTAGTTATCCCGACCGACGTTGTCTACTTTATGTCGATCGTTACCTCCGTTACCTTCTGAGGTATCGGTGACTCCTAGTCCACTAGAGAAAGCACCCAAGAAGGCTTCGCTCCAGTTTCCGCTATTAGTGCGGCTGAAAGCACTAGCTTTAACTGATACATCACCAGCAGTAAAGGTGCGAATGTTGCCATCTTGACCATCTAAACCACTGTTGCCTGTTAAATTAAAGGTTTGGGTTTGGCCCCCTGAACCTGTGAGGTTTTGAGCTGTTCCCGTCTTTTGGTAAGTCCACATCTCATCAGGAGCTAAGGTGTCATCCCCATCCCCTTTGTTAATGATGTTGGTAATTGTGCCTTCCTGGTCGTCAGTTACCTGTATTTCATTTTCGGCAAAGGATACATTACCAGTGTTGGTCACTTTATAAGTCCAGGTCACAGTATCGCCAGGAGCGATTTCTGGTGCATCCTCTGGTGCGTCAGCATCTACTCCGTTGGTAGACTTTTCAATTTCGATGCCAGGATTTTGAGGATCGGGTTCACCATTAACATAGTGACTCGGATCGGAATCGTTGACACCATCAGCAACAACAGTTCCTATATTTTGGTAAATACCACTTTCGACCTGCTGGAATTCTAGCTTTTTGACCTTGAATCGGTCGTCGGGAGTGTTGTCGGAGGTAGAAGCAGCAATGACCAGCACATTACCAGCCACTTGCTGGTTATTGATATTTGCCCATCGTGAACTTGATTCACCGTTATTGTCTTGTGTGAATTCAAGACTGTTTAAGAACCCATCATCCAAGGTGTTGTGGTTATTGAAGGCATCAGTCTTTGAACCTACCCAATAAGTGATATCACTGTCAGCTCCCACGGAATCTAGGAATGTGCGGTCAATCACTACATCTTCGGAGAATTCAAACAAGATGTAGTTATCCCGACCGACGTTGTCTACTTTATGTCGATCGTTACCTCCGTTACCTTCTGAGGTATCGGTGACTCCTAGTCCACTAGAGAAAGCACCCAAGAAGGCTTCGCTCCAGTTTCCGCTATTAGTGCGGCTGAAAGCACTAGCTTTAACTGATACATCACCAGCAGTAAAGGTGCGAATGTTGCCATCTTGACCATCTAAACCACTGTTGCCTGTTAAATTAAAGGTTTGGGTTTGGCCCCCTGAACCTGTGAGGTTTTGAGCTGTTCCCGTCTTTTGGTAAGTCCACATCTCATCAGGAGCTAAGGTGTCATCCCCATCCCCTTTGTTAATGATGTTGGTAATTGTGCCTTCCTGGTCGTCAGTTACCTGTATTTCATTTTCGGCAAAGGATACATTACCAGTGTTGGTCACTTTATAAGTCCAGGTCACAGTATCGCCAGGAGCGATTTCTGGTGCATCCTCTGGTGCGTCAGCATCTACTCCGTTGGTAGACTTTTCAATTTCGATGC
>NZ_JAAHGU010000093.1:21009-21853 GCF_010692685.1 Okeania sp. SIO2F5
GCAAAGGATACATTACCAGTGTTGGTCACTTTATAAGTCCAGGTCACAGTATCGCCAGGAGCGATTTCTGGTGCATCCTCTGGTGCGTCAGCATCTACTCCGTTGGTAGACTTTTCAATTTCGATGCTAGGGGCTGGAGTAATCGGCTCGACATGGTCATCAGTATCAGTGACATCATCACCAGGGTCATTGGGGTCTCCATCAGGAGGATTACCAAATACCTCAGCAGTATTCATCACTTCACCTGTATCAATATCTGCCTGAGTTAAGTTGTAGCTAGCAGTACCAATTACCATCTCACCAGGAGCCAGAGTTGTCACACCACCGAAGTCCACTGGAATGTCGAGACTATCAGTAATAGACAGAGTATCAAGAGTGACGTTACCAGTATTGGTGACTTTAAACTCGTAGTTAATCACATCCCCAGGATTAGCCACACCATTTTCACCCAGGTCTAAGGTACCAGTCTTGACCAGCTCAATATCAGCACCATCAGGAATCGGCTCGACATGGTCATCAGTATCAGTGACATCATCACCAGGGTCATTGGGGTCTCCATCAGGAGGATTACCAAATACCTCAGCAGTATTCATCACTTCACCTGTATCAATATCTGCCTGAGTTAAGTTGTAGCTAGCAGTACCAATTACCATCTCACCAGGAGCCAGAGTTGTCACACCACCGAAGTCCACTGGAATGTCGAGACTATCAGTAATAGACAGAGTATCAAGAGTGACGTTACCAGTATTGGTGACTTTAAACTCGTAGTTAATCACATCCCCAGGATTAGCCACACCATTTTCACCCAGGTCTAAGGTACCAGTCTTGACCAGCTCAATATCAG
>NZ_JAAHGU010000093.1:21953-22696 GCF_010692685.1 Okeania sp. SIO2F5
GACAGAGTATCAAGAGTGACGTTACCAGTATTGGTGACTTTAAACTCGTAGTTAATCACATCCCCAGGATTAGCCACACCATTTTCACCCAGGTCTAAGGTACCAGTCTTGACCAGCTCAATATCAGGATTGGGATTAAAGTAACCATCATTACCTGCATCCACATCTGTACCCGCAACCGCAGTTACTGTGGTGGGGTCATCCCCTTCTGTTTGAGTGAAACCTGTAGGATATTGTGGGTCATTCTCATCCACATCTGCTGTAGTTTCTCCCGGTGCTACAGTCGCACTCCAATCACCGTCGCTGTTAGTTGTGACTGTTTGAGTATCGCCGTTGCTATCAGTAACAACTACATCTACGTTTTCTAAATCAGGTTCACCTTCATCTTGCACACCATCTCCATCTGTATCTAAATACAGATGACCGCTGACTGTACCTGGATTAAAGTAACCATCATTACCTGCATCCACATCTGTACCCGCAACCGCAGTTACTGTGGTGGGGTCATCCCCTTCTGTTTGAGTGAAACCTGTAGGATATTGTGGGTCATTCTCATCCACATCTGCTGTAGTTTCTCCCGGTGCTACAGTCGCACTCCAATCACCGTCGCTGTTAGTTGTGACTGTTTGAGTATCGCCGTTGCTATCAGTAACAACTACATCTACGTTTTCTAAATCAGGTTCACCTTCATCTTGCACACCATCTCCATCTGTATCTAAATACAGATGACCGCTGACTGTACC
>NZ_JAAHGU010000093.1:22796-29271 GCF_010692685.1 Okeania sp. SIO2F5
TTGTGACTGTTTGAGTATCGCCGTTGCTATCAGTAACAACTACATCTACGTTTTCTAAATCAGGTTCACCTTCATCTTGCACACCATCTCCATCTGTATCTAAATACAGATGACCGCTGACTGTACCAGCAAGCTCATCCACAAAATCATTACCCGTGGAATCCACATCTCCAGGTAGCGTCACACCAATCAGATTATCGTTAGCTCCATCAGTGTCACTAACATTGCTGTAACCAGGCAAGTTAGTTTGACGAACAGTGTAATCACCCGCCTCTAAGTCAGTGAACTCATAGTTACCATCGGTATCCGTTGTGGTAGTACTAATAACTGTACCCTGATCGTCAAGCAATTCCACCGTGACGTTTTCGAGGTTGACATCACCAGTGTCATTGTTGTCAATATCCTCAGAAACATTACCGCTAATGCTGCTCAGATTGATCGGCACTTCTTCAGAATCGCTGGACGGAGGTGTCTCATTGGTATCAACTGTGGCAATGTTGTCAATATCCCCATCACCACCACCATTGGTATCAATGTCAGACTCCTGAACGGTATAGCTTCCCGTGTAAGTCCAAGTTTCTCCACTCTGTAAAATGTTATCAGTGTTTATAGACTCAACTGGGCCACTCAGATTTGCTAAGAGGGGGTCTGTGACCACGACACCTGTTAGATCTTGGAAACCGACATTACTAACCGCAATCTCATAATTTATGACATCGCCAACCTGGTCTACAATGCCATCGCTATCCGTGGTCCCGTCTGGATTGGTAACGCTAACGGCTTCCTTATTAATAGCGGGATTCGCCAATGGCACGATCGCTGTTCCTAAATCTAAAGCTTCACCATCACTAGACAACGAGCGCGGTGGATCTTGTCCCCAGACAGCTGCAATGCTGACTGGTGTTCCATTGGGCTGGCCATTGCCATCCGCAGACGTATTGGAAACAATAATAGCTCCGGTCAGATCCTGGTCACCTTCAGCCCCAGGGAATAGGCCAGTATCATCCACGATTCGCAGTGAATCTAAGGCATCGACAGATTCGTTATAGTCAAATGTGCCGTCCCCATCGAAGTCAATAAAGATGTTGCTATTTTCAATGGGCGTAACCCAAACAACACTCCTGCTTTCTTCCCCTTGATTGTTGAGAGGCTGACCATCATCAGTTGCACCGCGTCCTAAGCCCACCAACACCTGTGAGGTTAGCTGATCGGTTGGTATTAAGGGGAAGCCCCAATCAAAAATTTCGCCACCACCGTCTGCATCTACTTGGGCTAAACCATAGAAATTGGGCGTAGCGCCACCGTTATTAGTAGCATCTGTAAAGAAGCGTAGACCAGAGTAGTTATCCCCAGACAAATTGATGTTAGAGCCCACTTCTATAAATGTGGAACTGTTAGCCGCAACATCAAAGGTTCCATTGGGACTATTCCCGCCCTCATAGGAAATTGTAATTTCTGAGTCATTGGGGTTATAGAACCAGTAACCTGTGGAGCCAGCTTCCTCAGCAACTGGGGTAATGTATTCGTTAGTCCATTCATCCGCATCAACCTGGGCGTACCAACGTAATTCGTAGTTATCACCAATGTCACCTGTTACGAGGTCTACCTGAACTGGTCTGCTGGAAGTCAGTTCATCCCCTTCTTGGAGATCTTCAATAACAAAATTATCACCTATGTTCAGGACATCGTTAGCATCAATCACGTTGTCGCCGTTAATGTCTATCTGCAAGCCATTCAGGAACAGCTCTGTACCATCGTCGCCGGCCATTACATAAAAGACCGAATACTCAAAGGCATTAGTGTTGCTTGCCGTGTCTTCACCCACGGGTGCAATGAAGCGATCGCCCCAAGAATCCTGGTTGAAAACTTCAACTGCACCTGCCATAAGAGAACCTGGATTGTTTGGGAAGGCAAAGCGGGTCACGGCAATAGGCAGTGTGGTCTGAATTCTGTCAGCACCATCATACAGGATGGTGTTGGGATTTCGGTAGTTATTGGCAGAAGGAATAGCATTATCCAGGACAATCGCATCCCCACCACTGAGAATATCATCAACAGTACCAGGTGCAATCCCATTAGTCAGGTCGCCATCCCCCCAGATCTCCGTACTGGCCTGTTTATTGACCGTATCATTAGGGTTCGGATCGTAACCATCTTCCCAGTGGTCGTAATAGACTATAGTGTTATCTGCGGCGATCGCCACTGAGATTACATTATTGATATTGCCATCAGCAACTGAGTTGATCGTGTCAAAGGTGGCGAATAAATCGTCTTCTGGCAGAGGTACGAAATAAGTCTGTACAGGATCTGCCAGCAGAGCATCAGTAAAGGTCGTTACCGCCACCTCGTCATCTGATGTGCCAAACATCAAATCTGCACCACTTCCCGTTGCTGTCAAATTCAACGTTGCATTTAAGGCATCGGGAGGACCGCTGCCAGTACCATTATTATCAATGGGCACAAACCACTCGACCGTAAACTGACCAGATTCATCCACAGTCACGTTGATGGGTTGATATACATCTACTTCAGCATCATCCCCCGGATCATCCGGGTCATCTGTAATCTCAACTATCACCTCCGAATTCGGCGTATAGCCGCTCCCAGTAATTACTGCCGTTTCACCAGGCGCGTAATCCTGTTTGTCAGTTGATACTATGGGCGTAAAAAAATATCCAGATACATCCACCGCGTCGTTGTTACCCTGATTCTCACCCATCATTATTTATTTTTATTCCCTAAATTTCTTCATCTTTTTAGATATATCATAATTTTTCGATGAATACGCTATGAAATATAAAATCTTCATCGAATCTTCATAAATACGGGTTTCCTCGGATATGCTATGAAATATAGAATCTTCATCGAATCTTCATAAATACGAGTTTCCTCTTCATCGAATCTTCATAAATAGGAGCGTTGCTGAATGGTAATGATTTTTAGATTAAGTATCAACGCAAAACATAAGTTTTTCAATTTTACCTTCAGCTACCTACCATTACATTTCAGCAATGCCTCATTTTTTTTTGATGATTTTTTTATATTGATTACAAGTAATGCTAACGCCTTCCATCTCTAAAACAGAGTTTCTATAAGACATAGAAAACGTTTGCACAAAATTATCCCGGAAAGTTCTGTGTTAGCAAAACTCTCCGTGAAAACGTTTGCACAAAATTATCCTGGAAAGTTCTGTGTTAGCAAAACTTTCCGTATGGTCTGAGATTTTTTGTTATATCAAAATTCAATGATAAAACTTCTTAACTAGATAGATATATACAAATATTTTGAATTTGTCAAGTTTTGCGACCCATTGGTATGCACATTGGTGTCCCCCTTACAGGGTCTTGAATAATTTGAGACTCTAAGCCAAATACTAAACGAACCATTCCCACTGTCATCACTTGCTCTGGATGACCCTGATTCACAATTTGGCCATCCCGTAGCACAATCAAATTATCCCCATATCTACAAGCTTGATTCAGATCGTGCAAAACCATAACTATGGTCCGCCCCTGAGAATCATTCAAATCCTGGAGCAAATCCAGAAGTTCAATCTGGTGAGCTAAGTCCAAAAAAGTAGTTGTTTCGTCCAACAATAAAATTTCTGTATCTTGAGCTAAGGCCATCGCAATCCAAGCTCGTTGCCTTTGGCCTCCAGACAGAGAATCCGGCGATCGCCCTGCCAAGTCCAAAAGTTCTGTAGTAGCCAAAGCTTATTGAATTATTTTTTTAATATTAATAGATCATTGTTGCAACTAATTCTGATGTAGTAATGGCAAAACGTTTTCCCAACTGCGGCCGTGGACACTACCTGTAATCCAAATTAAAGCTTGAGAAACACTATTTACAGCAGTTTTCTAGTTGATGAAGTACAAAGTTTTATTGCTCTAGGCAACAGGCAACAGGGAATATAGAAATAAATAGTCTTATAGCTGTACCTCACGCTTCCTCAAAAGTGCTGTAATTCGCCGAATGTCACCATTACAGTAGTTAAAGCGCTGGCGATGGTATTTAAACCAATACCAATCAAAACTAAGTACATAGTTGAGTTCCTTTTTTCCCAAGCAAGTAGGTAAATGAGAATTGAAATAGCGATCGCGCCACCAAAGGCAGAAATAGGTATAGCAAAGAGAGGAGCATTTGGCAACAGTACAATTACTACCACTGCAGCTAAACTAGGTCCAGCATTCACGCCAATAATACCTGGAGTTGCCAAAGGATTACGGATTAAGCTTTGTAGAATTGCCCCCGATACTGCTAATCCCATCCGCAACAAAACTGCCGAAAAGAAACTAAGCAAAAACTCCTATTGCGCCATCCGCAACAAAACTGCCGAAAAGAAACTAAGCAAAAACTCCTATTGCGCCATCCGCAACAAAACTGCCGAAAAGAAACTAAGCAAAAACTCCTATTGCGTCATCCGCAACAAAACTGCCGAAAAGAAACTAAGCAAAAACTTCTATTGCGTCATCCGCAACAAAAGCAAATGCTGTGGAAGTAAGCAAAAATTCCGATTGCCACATCCGCAATCAAACTGCCGAAGAGAAACTAAGCAAAAACTCCTATTGCGCCATTCGCAACAAAACTGCCGAAGAGAA
The DNA here is from genome assembly GCF_010692685.1 of Okeania sp. SIO2F5. Lineage (NCBI taxonomy): Bacteria > Bacillati > Cyanobacteriota > Cyanophyceae > Oscillatoriales > Microcoleaceae > Okeania > Okeania sp. SIO2F5. The sequence continues at coordinate 27,395 of NZ_JAAHGU010000093.1, forward strand.
ACTAAGCAAAAACTCCTATTGCGTCATCCGCAACAAAAGCAATTATTGAGCAAAAACTTCTATTGCGACATCCGCAACAAAAACAACTATTGAGCAAAAACTCCTATTGCGACATCCGCAACAAAAACAACTATTGAGCAAAAACTCCTATTGCGACATCCGCAACAAAAACAACTATTGAGCAAAAACTCCTATTGCGACATCCGCAACAAAAACAACTATTGAGTAAAAACTCCTATTGCGACATCCGCAACAAAAGCAATTATTGAGTAAAAACTCTTATTGCGACATCCGCAACAAAAACAACTATTGAGTAAAAACTCCTATTGCGACATCCGCAACAAAAACAACTATTGAGCAAAAACTCCTATTGCGACATCCGCAACAAAACTGCCGAAGAGAAACTAAGCAAAAACTCTTATTGCGTCATCCGCAACAAAAGCAATTATTGAGCAAAAACTCCTATTGCGACATCCGCAACAAAAACAACTATTGAGCAAAAACTCCTATTGCGACATCCGCAACAAAAACAACTATTGAGCAAAAACTCCTATTGCGACATCCGCAACAAAAACAACTATTGAGTAAAAACTCCTATTGCGACATCCGCAACAAAAGCAAATGCTGTGGAAGTAAGCAAAAATTCTTATCAAAATAATATGGGTCGCGCAACCCTGCCTTTTAAGGCGCAATATTTTTGGAGAGTTGCTCACGCATCCCCTACTTCCCCTCCTGGCTCCCTTCCTGGGAGGGGCGGGGGTGGGTTGACTTTTGACTTCTGACTTCTGACTTCGTTAATGCGGGCAAATATCTGGAACGGGCAAGATGCCCATTCCACAAATCTCAACTAAATATCAAAAAGGAGTCCCGCGTTGTAATCTATGATTCAGCGCCGGGAGGAATTTTTAATTTCAAATAAAATGAAGCTTCATTGTTGATTGATATTTTTCACCATTTGAAATATCGTATAATAATGAAGCAAATAACAACTATATCCTGTAAATTAAAGGTCAGCCCAGAAGTGGCAAAAGAAATAGAAGCCACTATGGAAATGTTTGCTCATGCTTGTCAGTATGTAGACAAAAATAGTGACAAAAAACTGACAAATAATGTGGCCATGCAAGCTTTGATGTACGGTACAGTTAGAGAAAAGTTTCAGTTATCAGCACAAACTACAATTCACGCTATTAGACGAGTATGTTCTAATCGCAAAACTTCTATTACTAATCATATAAAAAAAGAATTAACTTTTGCACCAACATCAGTTGATTACGACAGTAGAACATTTAGTTTAGATACAAAGAAATGGATTGTGAGTTTAAAGCTTTTGAGTAAGCGCACAAAGTTTGAGTTATTAATAGGTAATTATCAACGTGGAATATTAAAAGGTAGTAAGGCTACTTCAGCAGTCTTAACTAAAAGAAAAGATAGAACTTACTATATAAATATTCATGTTAATCATATTGTTCCGGAGCCAAAGTCAACAAATAAAATAATAGGAATTGATTTAGGCAGGACAGATATAGCCTCAACATCTGAAGGTGAATCATGGTCAGGTAAAAATATAACTTCTAAGAGAAATCATTATTCTCAAATCAGAGCAGTTCTACAAAAAAAAGCATCTAAAGGCACTCGTAGTAGTCGGAAAAGATGTCGGCAACTACAGCAACGGTTATCAGGAAAAGAGCGACGCTTTCAAAAACACGTTAATCACGAAATAACAACTTATTTAGTCAGAAAAGCAGCGACTATTGACATCCTCCCGACGCTGCTCTACGAGACAGCGCGGGATTCTCCAACATCACTGATGGGGGCTTTCTGCTTCAATGCACCCGCCTTCGGGGATTTACTCCCTTCAGGTCTTACAGTCGCTCCAC
>NZ_JAAHGU010000094.1:0-29025 GCF_010692685.1 Okeania sp. SIO2F5
GTAAACAATTTCAAGCTATAAACTGTAAATTATCAATACCATTACAGACATCCTTAAAACTTTAAGGTTTAGCGATCGCCTAATTTATGAAAAATACAGCTCATACAGTTACTTTTATATTACATTGCAAATATCTATGTAACATGTAAAGATGCCAGCGCTCATTGCTATAACGACTGGCTAAAAAATAACTATTCTAATTCATCAAAAAACAATTGGAATATTTACACAATCAACGATAAATTAGCAGTCTATTTTATTGGTAAATATGAAAATATTCGCTCAGATTTAACTTTCGTCTGTCAGAAATTAAATATACCATTCGATGGATATTTACCAAAAGCTAAAGGATTTTTCAGAGATGACAACCGCCCTTATTATGAATTTTTGAATGCCGAACAAATGCAAGTAATCGGTGAATGTAATTCAAATGTTATTGGTTTATTAGAAAATTATGGTAGTGAAAATCAAAATAATCACAAGATTTCAACTTCAGACAAAGAAAAAGAACAACCACAAAATTATACTCAAGAATATTACAATCAAATAGGATATCTACTACAAAAACAAGGAAAATTAGACGAAGCTTTGATTGCTTATGCTCAAGGGATTGGAATTAATCCCAAAAAATCTTGGGCTTATTATCATACACTAGGTGGTATTTTTCGAGAAAATAATCTTTATGGGGAAGCAATAGAAGCGTACTATCAAGCTATTAAAATTAAACCAGATTTTCCGTAGACTCACTATCATTTAGGAGTAGTGTTAAAGAAACAAGGAAAATTAGATGAAGCTTTCACTTATTATCAAAATGCTATAGATATTGGACTCACTATTATTGAAGATTAGTCTTAGAGAAATTAAGACCAAAACTCATAAAGTATCGATCTATAGACTCATACACTTTCCTTCTTTCTTATTCCTTCTTTCTTCTTTCTTATTCCTTCTTTCTTCTTTCTTCTTTCTTATTCCTTCTTTCTTATTCCTTCTTTCTTATTCCTTCTTCCCTCTTCCTTCTTACTTCTTCCTTCTTTATAAATTTTGCAATTGCGCATCCTGATTAAAAAATTGTCTACATAAACTATAAGTAACTAATAAACTTGTCACCAAATTTGCAAAAGCCAAAAGAAACATAATTAACATTTGATATGCCACAGCATCCAAAGGATTAACACCACTTAATAACTGACCAGTAACAATTCCAGGAAGTGTAACTATTCCAATTACCATCATCTGGTTTAAATTCGGTATTAATGCAGCACGAATAGCATCTTTTCTATACTTAGCAACTGCTGTTTGTGGAGTTGCCCCTAAACTTAAATAAGTTTCAATTTCCACCGGACTAGAATTAATTATACTGACAAGTCTTTCTCCAGCGATCGCTGCTCCATTTATCGCATTTCCTAATACAATTCCCACCAGTGGAATTAAATATTGAGGTTCGTACCAAGTTTCAGGTTGAATAACTAATAAGTTGGTATAACTGATACTTAAAACGGTACTGGTTAAAATCGAACCCCAAACTAAAGGTAATAATCGAGGTATTTTTTTACTAATTCTATTTTTAGCAACAACAGAAGCAACTGTTAACATAACAGTAATTATAGCGAGCGCCAACCAAGGTTGTTTATAATCGAATACTATTTCTAATACATAGCCAACAAATATTAACTGTACAATAGTACGAATTGTTGCTATTAATAGTTGCCATTCTAATCCTAATTTTTGCCAAGCTGATAAACCAATAGCTATAGCAATAAGTCCTAAAGCCATAGCTATATCTGTAATTGTTAATTGAATCATATTTGTTACTTAAGGTTGAATTTTATATAGCGTTTCTCAAATTAATGATATACAGTTATCTTTTTGTTTTTTTATTCCCTGTTCCCTCAAACCTAAATTTTGTACCTCACGCTTTTTGGGAATTGCTATATTAGTTAGTAAAAATCATCATAAACCTCACCAAAAGCATTATGGTTTCTAGTGAGGTATGAGCAATTTATACTAATGTATATTCTTCTTTTTGAAACTATAATTTTCAGATGACTTAGCTCAGAATAGCTAATTCAAATGACTAATATGAACATTCTGGAATTAATTTTAGTATTAGTTAATAGCCTCACTCATATCATCATAATCCACAGCAGGTTCAGGAGGATTATCAAGACCTGACTTATGAGTATCAGGTAGTACTTTCCAAACTAAACCACCAAAATGATCGGCACATCTCTTTTGTATACTCTCTATTAATTTTTCACCATAGTAATATTTTTCTTCTTTCCAATACACATTCTCTTTTTTTCCAGTTTCTTTATTATCAACTGTTATCACAGAAGATTTTGACATTGCATTCTCCTATTATGAGTTAACTAATAGACAATTATAATTACTCTTAGGTAAATTAAAAAATTACTTGTCTTAGCAATAAATTAAAGCATTTATTCTAGATGCAAATATATCAAATCTAAAAATGATTATACTACTACCTAAAGTTATAGGTTAGGTGAAGTTTTGATTGAGTTAATACTAGAAAATATCTATATTTAGATTGTAGATAAAATTGTATTTTAGCACTCTTATTTGAGTTGTGAGATATTGTATATTTTAGGAAATAGGGAATAGGGAACAAGTATGAGAGAAACACCGAAGCAATCAAATTATCACAAATGATTTAGGATTGCTATTACAAGACTCACGTTAACAGTAGCTTGATTTTCTAAGTCAGTTATCATATCAAGAAATTTTACTAGCCTTTTATTCTTTAATTTCTCACTCTGAATATGACTAATATTCCTCCCCTAGATTTAACACAACAGTATAAATTTATCGCTGAAGAAATAAACAGCAGAGTCCAAGAAGTACTCAGCTCTGGTCGCTATATTGGTGGGTCTATTGTTGATGAGTTTGAACAACAATTTGCTAACTATATAGATGTATCTCATTGTGTATCCTGTAACTCTGGTACTGATGCTCTATTTCTAGCTTTACGAGCTGTAAATATTGGGCCTGGTGATGAAGTAATTACTACTCCTTTTACTTTTTTCGCCACCGCTGAAGTAATAAGTGCTGTTGGAGCAACACCAATTTTTATTGATATTGACCCCCAGACTTTTAACCTAGATATTGAACAACTCCAATCAGCTATCACAGAAAAAACAAAGGCTATTTTGCCAGTACATTTATTTGGTCAACCTGTAGATATGACCCGGTTGATGGCGATCGCTCGTTCCCATAATTTAATAGTTATAGAAGATTGTGCCCAAGCTACAGGGGCTGAATGGTCAGACAAAAAAGTAGGAAGTTTTGGTGATATTGGTTGTTTTAGTTTTTTTCCTACTAAAAATTTGGGAGCTTTGGGAGATGGTGGCGCTTTAACTACTAATAACTCGGCGATCGCTGCCCAAGTACGAATGCTCAAAAATCATGGACAGTCTGCTAAATATTTTTATGAACATATCGGTATTAATAGTCGGTTGGACACTATACAAGCTGCAATTCTACAAGTTAAGTTGCGTTATCTAGATAGTTGGAACGAGCAACGTCGCGATCTAGCAAATCGTTACTTTGAATTTCTTAGTGGAATAAATGCTGTAGTTCCTCCTCAAGAGTTGGCTAGTAGTAGATGTGTTTGGAATCAATACACGATTAGGCTCAAAAGTCAAGATTTAGAAGCTAAAGCAAAGTCTCGTTTTTCTGATTCTCTGCGTAATTGGATTCGCATTCAGTTACAAAACAAAGGAATAGGTTCAATGGTTTACTATCCTACTCCTTTACATTTACAGCCAGTTTACAAATTTTTGGCATTCCGTCAGTTGCCAGTGGTAGAAAAAGTTTGTCATCAGGTTTTGTCCTTGCCTATGTTTCCTGAACTTTCTACTCAACAACAAGAACAAGTTATATTTGCTTTTAAGGATTGTTTACAAGAACTTTAATAGTCAGGAATTACGCCAAGGCACTACATATAGCAGATAAAAACTGTAGCACTATGGTATATATAGTGTTTTTGTTGGAAAAATGCTTCAAGAATTTATAATTTAGAATTTATAATTTAGAATTACCTCTTCTTGAAAGGAAAGGATTGGGTTACAGCGCTTTTCATTCGAGTAGACCACAAAGTCAGCCATCTATTGTGGAATTTGCAGTCCTTGTTTCGCTTACCACCGCTCCACCTACCACCTAACTTTTTAACTATGGTTTACCCATTTAAAAACTGCTGTACAAGGAATTTTTTTCTTCTCTTGGTCCATTGAATATGGTGAGGTCTCCTCGCCATCCCACCCTACGGGAAGCTACGAAGATCGACCGCTTTTTTCTCCATGAATGGAGAGGCTTTATACCTTAATTTTTCGGTAAGTTTTGATAGTGTTAACTTTAATATTTCTTTAAAATTTATTTTTGAAATTTGTAGTTTTGTATACTATACTTAATAAAAATAAAAAAAATTTAATTTAATACAGCAGGGATAAATTTTTTTATACCTTCTGAATCACTTAAAATCTGCCATTAGTTAAGAAGAAAAAAGGTGCAACAAACAACAAAAAGATGAAGGAAAATTTTCAGCTCTAAGCTCTAGAAATATAGCTAAATACAGAAAGATAACAATTGCCCGTTACTTAGAAACTGCTAATATCTTTGAGTTATTTTTGTTGTGAAATACCACCTTCTTTTTTCAGATGACTTACGCAAAAACTCTATATATAGTAAAAAAAACTATAGTGCCACACTGTATATAGCGATTTGCCACAGAAAAGCCAAGGAGAAATACCACCTTCTTTTTTCAGATGACTTACACAAAAACTCTATATATAGTAAACAAAAACTATAGTGCCACACTATATATAGCGATTTGCCACAGAAAAGCCAAGGAGAAATACCATCTCCTTTTTTCAAACGACTTACGCAAAAACTCTATATATAGTAAAAAAAACTATAGTGCCACACTGTATATAGCGATTTGCCACAGAAAAGCCAAGGAGAAATACCATCTCCTTTTTTCAAACGACTTACGCAAAAACTCTATATATAGTAAACAAAAACTATAGTACCACACTATATATAGTGATTTGCTACAGAAAAGCTAAGGTGAAATATCATCTCCTTTTTTCAAATGACTTACGCAAAAACTCTATATATAGTAAACAAAAACTATAGTGCCACACTATATATAGCGATATTGTAGAAAAAAGCTAAGATGAAATACCATCTCCTTTTTTGGCAACTCTGGTTAAAATTCCCGTCAACCCCAAGCACTGGATGGTTTAAAAGGGATGGCGTATCACGTTAAAAAAAATGAACAAAGCTGAGTGCTGAGTGCTGACCGCTTCTTTAACTCAACTTAATAAATAAAAAATATAAAATTTAAGAGGAAAATATTAAAAGTGGATGACAATCACTTTAATTCAACAAGACGGTACGACCCAGAAGCGATCGCTAAATATTACCGTTACCGTCCCTGGTTAGTAATTTGGAGATTTCTCGTTATAGTTTTGTCTTTTGCTAGTTTTCTACTAGGAGTTTTATGGGATAAATGGCAATATGACAAAGTTGAAGATACTCCCGAACGAGCTACCCAACTGCGAAAAATCCTAACTCGTTTAGGACCAACATTTATTAAAGTAGGCCAGGCATTATCAACAAGACCAGATTTAATTCGTAAAGACTTTTTAGAAGAACTAACAAAACTACAAGACCAGTTACCACCTTTTGATAATAAGAAAGCAATCTCGATCATAGAGACTGAGTTAGGCCAAAACATCAACGATATATATAGCGAAATTTCTCCCAGACCAGTTGCAGCAGCTAGTCTGGGTCAAGTTTATCAAGCACGTCTTCGGAGTGGAGAAGTAGTAGCAGTAAAAGTTCAACGACCAAACTTACTGCCTATTATTACTCTCGATTTATTCTTAATGCGCTGGGGAGCAAGTTGGTTAGCTCCCTGGTTACCTCTCAATCTTGGCCATGATTTATCTCTGATTGTAGATGAATTTGGCACAAAGCTATTTGAAGAGATTGACTATATCAATGAAGGGCGAAATGCAGAAAGATTTGCTACTTATTTTGCCGATGACCCAAGTGTGAAGGTACCATCAATATTTTGGCGTTATACTACCATCCATGTTTTGACCTTGGAATGGATTGATGGTCTGAAATTATTAGATACTGAACAAATTAAAGCAGCAGGTCTTGATACTGATACTCTAATTACGGTAGGGGTTACTAGCGGTCTACGTCAATTACTAGAGTTTGGCTTTTTTCATGCAGATCCTCATCCCGGTAACTTATTTGCATTAAAAGATGGTCGGATGGCCTACATTGACTTTGGCATGATGGATCAATTGGAGCAGGATACTAAAGAAACTTTGGTTGACTCAGTCATTCATTTGATTAATAAAGATTATCAAGAGTTGGCTAAAGATTTTGTCAAGCTTGGGTTTTTGGCACCGGATGTAGATATTCAGCCAATTGTACCAGCTTTAGAAATAGTGCTGGGAAATATTATGGGTGAGAAAGTTAAGGATTTTAACTTTAAGACAATTACAGATAAGTTCTCGGAACTAATGTATGAATACCCATTCCGAGTTCCGGCTAAGTTTGCCTTAATTATTCGTTCTTTGGTCACCGAGGAAGGTTTAGCTCTTTCCCTAAATCCAAATTTCAGAATAGTTGATGTTGCTTATCCTTATGTGGCAAGAAGATTATTAAAAGGTGAGTCCCCAGCATTACGTCGTCGGTTAATTGAGGTATTGTTTAAAGATGGAAAGTTTCAGTGGCAAAGGTTAGAAAATTTGATTGGCATAGCTCAGACAGACCAAAATTTTGATATACTACCTACTGCTCAATTAGGTTTACAATATCTTTTGAGTGAAGAGGGTGAATTTCTCCGAAAAAAATTGATACTAGCAATGGTAGAAGATGACCGAATTCACACCGAAGAAGTTACTCGTTTGTGGGGTCTAATTCAAGATGACTTTCAACCAAGTCGTTTGTTTAATATTGCTTTAGGCGCTCTAGCTGAATTTTCTACACAGAGAGCTACTGCAATTTTACCTTCTGTAATGGCAATGACAAATAATCAAAAATTCAATTAATGACTTGATGTCTGAATATTGCTGAATTACAGATAAGAATTTATTTTTTAATTTTAGTAAAGTCAGATAATGAATTGAAAATAAAATGTTTTTTTGACAAATAATTCTGTAATTCAGTAGTATATATTCCTCAATGTATCTAAAGCATAAATCAAGGAAATATTAAGGAAATATTTGTGTATAGTCTTCCTCAACCTCCCTATTTTCTAATCGCAGTTGGTTTATTAATCAGTTTATCTTCAGGAATAGTATTTGCCAAATTAATTAAGCAACTGGTTAAAGATTGGTCAGTAAATCCTTCTACTTGTAATATAGTTAGTATGAGAGGATTAACATTACAGCTTCCCTATTTAGGTATTGCTAGTGGTGCATTAATATTTTTATCCTCAAGTTTACAATTATTTGGATTTACTAACTTAGTTGCCTATTCTATTTGTTTGCCTTTAACTGTAGCAACTGGATTAGTTGTCTGGATTCAGCTTACTAAAATTTTAGATAAGATGGAACGGAGCATAACAGAAGAGAGTTAATTTTTTTCAACATTAGGATAAATTGACTCCCGGTTTCAGCAAAAAATAGCCACTTGAATATAGGAAAAAATGACTAATATTATCGTAACAGGTGTTGGTGGATTTATCGGGTCTCATTTAGCAGAAACTCTTTTAAATCAAGGAGAAAAAGTAATAGGAATCGATCAATTTAATGATTACTATGACCCTGCTTTGAAGCGTCAGAATATTTCTCAATTTAAAGACCATTCTGCTTTCCAACTAATAGAAAATGATATTCAATCTTTAAATTGGTCAGAGTTATTAGCAGATATAGATATAGTTTATCATCAAGCTGCCCAAGCAGGTGTTCGTGCTAGTTGGGGTGAAGGTTTTCGTTCTTATACAGAGCGTAATATAAATGCTACTCAAATAATTTTAGAAGCTGCTAAAGATGCTCCTAATTTGAAAAGATTGGTTTATGCTTCTACTTCTTCTGTATATGGTAATGCTGAAACTTTTCCCACTCCTGAGACTATTTGTCCTCAACCAGTATCCCCTTATGGAATTACTAAGTTAGCAGCAGAACGATTAGGTAAGTTGTATCATCAGAATTTTGGTGTACCCTGCGTATATTTACGCTACTTTACAGTATACGGCCCCCGGCAAAGACCTGATATGGCCTTTCATAAATTTTTTAAGTGGATTTTGCAAGATGAGCCAATTTCTATTTATGGAGATGGCCAGCAAACTAGGGACTTTACTTTTATTAGTGATGCAATAGCAGCTAACTTAGCAGCAGGTAAAGTACCTGAAGCAGTGGGTGAGGTATTTAATGTTGGTGGAGGTAGTCGGGTTGTATTGGCAGAAGTTATTAACACGATGGAGGAAATAGTGGGGCGTCCAATTAAGAAAAATTTTGTGGAAAAAGCGAGGGGAGATGCTCGTCATACCAGTGCAGATGTTTCTAAGGCACAGAAAATTTTAGGTTATCAACCTCAAGTTTCTTTGAAAGAGGGATTGCAAAGAGAATGGGAATGGGTTCAGTCTCTCTATAGTTTTTGAAGAAGGAAGAAGGAAGGAAGAAGGAATGTAGATGAGTCTATAGATTGTACCTTATTAGTTTTGGTCTTATCTGTTAGCTCCGCATTCCGTAGGAAACCGTATTGCTCTATAATCCACATTTTTCCTGACTCCTGTACAGGCGATTCGCGATCTGAGCAGCATTCCGCAGGAAATCGCCTCTACCAGGAAAATATTACAACATAAATAGGATTTATATAATAAAGTGAATAATTTATCCATTGTCTTAACCTTAACCTTTAAAGTAACTAATGAAAGCTGTTGTATTAACCTGCGACAAGTATATGCCATTTGCCGATCATACCATCCAAACTTATGAGAAGCTCTGGAGAAATAACTATTTCACATATCGCGTTCCTTACAATGATAACTATCCCCAATCGATCAAGAAAAAATACGGAGATAAAATAGAATTCATTAAAACAGAATCTCCCATTAAAGCAACTGTCTTAACTTTACTTCAAGACTTAGATGATAATGAATGGATATACTGGTGCATGGACGATCGCTATCTTGCCAGAATTAGAGATAGAGAGGCACAAGAAATATACAACCTGGTTAAGACAATTGAAGATCCTCAGATTTGCTCATTTTTAGTCATTGCAACCAAACCCTATTTTCATACTGATAAATTTCTTAAAAAAGATAGTAAGCTTTTGACAAACAGTGGTTTGGTATTATATGAAACTGTTTTTTCAAATGGTAGGGTGATGAAGTCTGCTTGGAGACCTCAATTTGTTAGGGTTAAAGTTATCAGAAGAATGTTTGAATCTTTTCCAGATTATAATTTTAAGGCAGCAGAAATGAATGATTTCCCAAAAGAAAAACTAGAAGGAGAAAAATTTTATGTCCCTGAAAAAAATTTAGTTATAGTTGGAGAAAGCACTCATCGAGGAGAGTTAACAGAAAATTGTGCTTCTAGCTTTAAAAAAATGGGTTTAGAAATTCCGGCTAACTTTACAGTTACTAAAAAGTATATGTTGCAAGGATATTTACCCTACAAAGTTGCTGGATTAGAATTTACTCTTCCGGTGAAAATGCAAAAGTTTATTACCAGTGTAAACCGTTGGTACTGGCGACAAAAATAAATCAAATCAGGAGCATAATTATTATGAAAAAAAAAGTCCTGTTTATTTTAGGAACAGCTTATTGTGGTTCTACTCTACTGTCATTAATTTTAGATAGCCATCCTCAGTGTTTTACAGTGGGAGAATTAAGTAATTTGCCAGACTTAAATAAGAAAGGTAAACTTGATGATTTTTGGAATCATCAGTTTAGTCAAAAAGAATTACACAATCTTTCTCTAGGGTTATCAAATGCCAGAATATCTCCTGCTATTCCTTTAAAAGTAGAGAAATTTTTCAGGGAAATTGTTAATGATCATATATTTCGTCCTTACTCAATTATTGCTTCTAAAACGCCTGCTGATATTATTGTAGATTCTACTAAGACAATATACTGGATTTCAAGTATGTTGCGGCTAAAAGAGTTAAAGAAAGAATTTGATATTTATTTATTACATTTAGTCCGTGATGGTAGAGCAGTGCTAAATTCTTATCTCAAAAAAAGACGTAATATGACTGTTAAAGAAATTAGTTACCTTTGGCTAGAAAGAGTTACTAATAATGAAGTTTTTTTTGACAACTTTTATAAAAACAAAATCTTAGTTAGGTATGAGATGTTAGTAACTCAACTTCCAGCAACTGTTCAACAAGTTTGCGATTTTTTAGGCATAGAATTTAGGCCAGAAATGCTTGACTATTGGAAATATGAACATCATATAATTTCAGGAAATACAGGAACTCGTACCTCAATGAATAAGTATAAAAATTCTCTAGAAGAAAAACAAAACTCAACCAATTCATTGATTAAATTAGATACTAGCTGGCTAACAGAAATGACAGAAGATACTATCAGAGAATTTTATGCCATTGTTGGTAATAAAAACTCACCTTATGAGTGGGATTATGAATAATACAGTTCAGTTAAGGATTTTTTGCAGAAAGTAGAAGGAAGAAAGTAGATGAGTCTATAGATCGATACAGTCCCGTTAAAGATTTTTTTTAGCAGTTCTGTAATCCCAATATAGTATCCGCCCATTAGTTTTGACAATTTTTTTTATAATAGTTAATCTGAGCTGAAAACATGAGCAAATTATGACTCCTGGTTCCTGAGTCCTGACTACTAATCGCCACCAAAATATTACAACTTGAATAAGATTGCTATATAGCAATCCTTGCATAGGTTGTAACAATTCAAAAACTAGAAATAAACTCCGAAACTCTTGCCTATTGCCCATTGCCTATTCCCAATTCCCGAAAAGCAGTAAGATTTTTATACACAAATAAAATAGGATTGCTATAGCTACTAATCATGGTTTCATACCTTATCACTTTTAGTCTTATCTAAACCCTATTGGATTATGAATAATTATCTATAATTATTATTCTAGAAAAATTATAGATAAATCATACAAATAAACATATTATTAAAGGTGGAGAAAAATTTTGAATAACCAACCCAAGCTAAATTCATTGTTTAGCAAAATTAGTAAGGGGAAGCAAAAAATTATTCAAAAAATTCAACATTCTATTAATCATAATAAGATTCTGAGTCATCGACTAATTTTCTGTATTAATTCAGGGCGTTCTGGTTCTAATTATTTATCAGAACTTTTAGGAACTGCGGAGGAAGTTATTAGTTATCACGAACCTAGTCCGAGTATGACTGGTGATTACTTAACGATGGTTAATAAATCTGAGTACGCAACATCTTTTTCCAAAAGAAGGTTTAAAAGCTCTGCTATTAAAGACATACTTTTAAAAATTCCTGATGACAAGATATACTGTGAAACAAACCATATGTTTATTAAAACTTTTTTTGATGTTGTTGTTCAGGATTTTCCCAAAATAGAGGTGATTATTTTGCGTCGCTACTTACCAAAAGTCTTAAAAAGTTTTATTGAACTAGGGTATTTCTCTGATAAAAATCAGGCTTGGAAGTTTTGGATGTCTAGTCCTAATGCTGTTACTGCTGCTATTCCCTGTATTGACGTGGATGTAAACTTAGACCAGTGGGATTTATCTATAGCTTATTTAATTGATATAGAAGCTAGGGCGAAGAGATTTCAGCAAGAATATCCAGGGATAAATACTTATGAAGTCTGCTTAGAAGAGTTAAATAATTTTGCTAAGGTTGAATCACTGTTTGAGCAACTAAAAATTACTCTAACTGATTCCACTAAGAAAATGTATACTCAAAAAATTAATCAGAGAAAAAAGACTAAGAAAAAATATAGTGGCAAACAAGATATTAGTTTATCACATTGTCAAGAACGAATTGAGGAGTATATTCAAAGAGCCAATGATTTGAATATTTCTATACCTACTACTTTAGCATTAGAGAGTTATTAGTATAATTTTGAATATATTTAGTTAGTTAAATATTTAGTATTCAGTAAAAAAAACAAAACATAAAAATGATTTCTGTTGAAAAAAACTTTCTCTTTGTTCATGTTCCCAAAACTGGCGGAAATAGCATTCAAACTATTTTGAAAAATTATTCTGAAGATATAATTATTAATCTTGCCAAACACCATGATGGAGTAGAGAGATTTGAAGTTAGGAACAACAAATATAATATTAAAAAGCATTCTACTCTCAATGAGTATAAATCAGTTTTGTCTCCAAAGCAACTTAAACATTTTTTTAAGTTTGCTACAACTAGAAATCCATGGGATAGGTGTATTTCTTTTTATTTTTCACCTAGTAGGGGAGTTAAGGAATGGAATAGGAATGATTTTATATTATTTGTTAACAAGGTAAAGCCGTTGCACCACTATATAAAAGTTGAACCCTTCATAAATAAAGTGGCTAGGAAACTAAAAATGCCAATTAATATAAATACAGGTAGGCTGGATCGAGATATTGATTTTTTGATCCGTTTTGAGAACATTGAACGAGGTAGGGGCAATAAAAACTTACCAAATTCTAGTATTTTAGCTGGAGGATATTTCAGAAGTTGTTGTAAGGCAAGATTCCGGACTTTTTTATTAGAATTGATACGATTAAACTCAGTCTGAAATGTGGAATCAACTTCAAGAAATTTCAGAGTTTTTTCGTAAACTTTAGGTAAATCAGCTATAAAATCATCATATATAATTATATGAACCCTTTCCCTACCAAATTTGTCAAAATATCTTTGAATATTTTCTGTAAACTTGACTACATCAGTATAAAAAAGTTGGTTGGCAGATTTACACTTTTTAGGTATTCTTTTTCCTAACCTACGCTCTGGCTCAGCTTCTAAAGCTTCTCTGAAATCTTGAATATCTTCACTAGAACCATTAAATAATTTTTGACTATGATAAGAATATAATAAAGAAACTGGTTCCCTTAACATGATAATAATTTTAGCATCTGGGTTGAAATTATAAATTTCTGTTGCTGCTTGCTTTGAATAAAAATAACTAGGACTTCCTTCTCCACAAATTTTTCCCAACCCATCATCAAAGAAAGCTAGATATTCTTCTAAATTTTTGGCCTTAATTTTAGATTTGAAGTCAGTGTCAAAATAGTTAATTTCCTTGATGCGAGGAATATATATCTCTGGATGTCTATTAAGATATTTGCACATTGCTGTGGTTCCACATTTAGGAGCACCTACAATAAAAAAACTAGGTTTAGGCATTTTCAATACTCCACATAATATTACTAATTAATTAATTAATTAATTAATTAATTGATTTTTTTTCCGTATACTTTGATTCAACTAATTTAAGCATATAGTTTGGTTCCTCAAAAAAAGTTTCTTTTTGAGGAAAATATAAATTTTAAGCGAAATTACAATCATAGAAAAAATTTATTCAACGCTGAGGACAATTATAATTATATTCAAACCAAAGTGAACTTAATAATTAACAATTCTCCTAATGCTTGGTTTAAACTATACCTAGGATTTTCCAATTAGTAAACTTTCTGTACTAGGAATATAACCAAATATCTTCTCTGAATAGTCTATTAATTCTTGATTGTTCAACAAACTGCAATATAATGGGTCGTTAACAAATTTGCCACCTCCCTAAAACATTCATTTCAGAACCTTTACCTTGAAAACTAAGCTTATCAAAAGATCTTCCACCACCATACCCTTTTACTTCATTAATACCTGCATCAGAAAACTCGAAATTCAACTGTGAAGATAGTTGCTGACGATAATTTACATCTGCAAACCACTTATTGTAATCAATTACAACTTTATTGTTCTTCAAATACTGTGTTTCACCCAAGTATTCTTGAGCATAAGAAATCCATTAATCAACAACAGTTTTATTTTTATTCCTGACTGTCATATAGTCTTTCTTGAGCCTACTTGCAATCAAATTATAAGGCTCTCTGAGGATTAATACATGATACCTGACTGCACTTTTTCCTAGATAAATATTATGTTTATTCTCAAATTTTTGAGAAGCTATTTGTTCAAGTTCAAAATCCTCGTAACTATAAATCAAACAATCTTTTTTAAGAAAATCACCATTAGCTTCTCTTCTGAATTTTTCCTGAGGATAATGTTGGTATAAAAAACGGTAAGGGTTTATTTTAACCGGAACTTTATTAATATCCTATACTTCTTCATGATGCTGTTTTATTATCCAATTAATAATAGCATGATTACCTGTACGTCTCAAGCCAACAACTCTAATCTAATTTCTTTGTGATTAACTATCTCATTGTTTTGCCAGAATATCGTTCTAAATATGTCATCAATACTATAAACCTAACTGTCCCTTCCACACTGGTAATTTGTTAAGTACATCTGTATTTTTTTTGACTAAAATTTTTCATAATTCAATCCTACCATTTCGCACAACCACCATATAATACAATACGGCTCAGTTAAGGATTTTTTTGACAGTTTTGTCGTCTGAAAAGCCTATATAATGGTTCCATATCATAGAATTTTTCGTCTTAACTGAACCGTATTGCCATATAATAACTATTCAATGATTTGATATTATCCTCGATCTCTATAGCAACCCAATTTTATACTGATTATCGATAATAAAATTCAAAATCTCTTAAAGCCATTATTCTAGTTTTATTTAAACGATAATGATAACCCACTCTCTTCTGTAAATTATCCCAATAAGTTGCTTTTGGTCTACTATGAGAAGCATCCCAGTGCTGAGTCACTTTACTAATTTTTAGCCACGCTTCACTATTAATAACCCACCCCACTTTTGCTGCTGCTAACCCCATTAAATTACCTACCCCAGCGTACATTCCTCTTAATTCTGCATACTTAGAAATCTTTTCCCAAGCTTCCAAAAATTCTATTTCTTTACCATTATCTCTAACTATCATAAATAAAGATTCCCCTATCCAACTAGAATTATTAAATGAATCATCAGAAATATTTAGCTTATCTGCCAACTTTTTCAATATTGGTAAACTAAAAGGACGATATTTTGAAACGTGTTCTACTAAATTTTCATGCCGTCCAGTAATTCCTGGTTTCAATTCAATATCTTCTGGTAGTGATTCTAAAATCTTAGTATCGGCATCTATGAATATAGCTGCAGGGAATAATGATATTGCTTTCTGAAAAACAAAAATTTTATCATTATAACAATGTAGAATACCTTGTTGATGATGTTCAAAAGCCATAACATTTTTATAGCTACTAAAATCATCAGGTTTCTCTGTATAAATTACCAGAGAAATTCCTGGAGCATTTGTTTCTAAATCTTTAACTAACTCCTTTGTTATATCGCGGTACCTTTGTCCTAGTGCTAAAGTACAAAAACAAAATTTTTTTGGTTCCTGAGTCATATTTTTACCTAGAAATTTTCAAATAAGATTAGGGAGTAGGGAGTAGGGCAGTAGAAAAGAAGAAAAAAAACTGTACTGTAGTAACTTGAGATGAGAAAGGTTATATATACCAATTATGATCAGAAGTAAGGTACAAAATTATAGTAGTCGCCACCACTTATGCAGACATTTTCGCTCTTCTCAAATTATAGTCACAGCAAAAATTTAACTCCTGTACGGTGGAATGGCCATTCGCCCCTACGACTCCTGACTCCTGAATTAATAACTTTAACTTTTCTTGATTTGCCGAGCTATATTTTTAACTTTATCAATAAATCTTTGCCCTAAACTTTTTTTAGTCTCAATTTTCTGAGGATAGTAAGTAGGTTTAGCTTCCCCCAAATATCGATAATGCTCCCAAATATCCCAATAAGGGCATCCTGGTTCAATCCGAAAACCTGCCCAATGTAAATATTGTACAGGTTTACCTACTTTAGGGTCAATCAAGCGATCGCCTTCTCGTTGAAAATGGGGACTACCTGCCCAACTTCCTGGACCTTTGCCTTCGGGTCGGCGGACTAGATTTAATCGCCGAGAAATATGTTTTAATACTATATAGTTAAAAATAGGCTGGTCTGTGGTTTTTTCAGAAAAGTCAAAATATTCGGTATGGGCAGCACATTCGGCAAAGGTTTCATATAATTCATTTTCTGTAAACAGGTTTTTCTTTGATGCCCACCACCCACTATTAAATACATTTTTAAGTTGTTCTTCAGTAAAGATTTTTTTTTCTATAACTTTGGATGTGAAGACGTTTTTTATTCCACTTAAATATTGATAGTCGCAACACAAAAAGTCATAATCTTCTAAATATTTGAGATTATCGGCTATTTTTTCAAATACAACAATATCAACATCAATATAGAGAAATTCATCGAATGGTCCAAACCAACAAGCTTGTTTTTTTTGTTTGTTAGGAGTATTAAAAAAGCCTTGACCAAAAATGTTATACAAATTGTTGCAAAGATTATTTACAAATTCTAAATCTGGATAAATTTCTACTCCATATTTACTTGTGACTATTTCTGCTACCTGCTGATAATCTTCATCAAAAGGAATCATCATAATTGGAGTATCATAATCATATAATCTGATACTTTTTAGCAGAGCAATTGTGTTATCAAGTACCTTATCATTAGCAACAATATAAATTCCTTTCATTTTGATAATCCAATTTTCTTGAAAATTTTATTGATTAAACTTGGTGGCGGATTATATGGTTTTGGTTTCTCTATAAATTTCGGTTTTTTCTCTGCTTCGTGTAGATAGCGATAGTGTAAAAATATATCCCGATAAGGAATATCTATATTTTCTCCGGCACAAATTTTAGCAAATGCTTTCGATGAAACTCCAATATAGTGAAGATATGTGAGTCTTTCTCCTTTATCATATAGTACATGATCCTTTTCCTCAAAATGAGGTGATGTTACAGAACAACCCGTTCTTTTTTCTGGTGGCAAATCAAGACCAAAATTATAAACAGGAATATCCAATCGCATTTTCATATAGTTAAGTAAAGATTGGTTGGGAGCGGATGTATATAAAATTTCTCCTTCTCCAGAATTGAGCTTTTCTACTAGATAATCCCTTTGTGATTTGTAAAATAAACCTCTTTTCCCTGCATAAAAACCCGCACAAAAAATTTCAGATTTAATCCGTGATTCTGGAAAAACTTCCAACAATTTGGGGGACTCTAAATTAAAAATATGGGAGGGGTCTTTATACTGAAAATCATAGACAACAAAATCATCTTTATCCAATCGATCAAAAATATATTCAACAGAATTTAATACCAAAATATCTGCATCAAAATACATAAACTTTTCAAAAGGAGCTTGAGGATCGAAACCACAATATCTACGATTCATGCCAATTCTATTTACTCCTTTTATACCTTTTTCTGCCCACATACTCAAGGCATTTGGATGACCTTTCCAAGCTTGGTAGGAAAATTCTTCCCAAGGAATAAATATTTCTGAATTGTCTAAAAATTGAACATTTTTACGTTTTTCTATTTCTGCTTGGACTTTTTCCGTGCAATCATCATAAGCAATAACACAAACTGGGGTATCAGTACCAACATTTACCTCTATACTATTTAATAGGGCAATAAGTTGATCGTAGACAACATCATTGGCAAGGGTATAAATTCCATCCATAAAATAAATAAAACTTAAATTTCTAGTTAGGAAAATGAAGAATAATCTGTCTAGCCTCAGCAATTGCATTTTTAGCCTCATGCCAAGCATCAGGAGTAAAATAACCTCTTTAATGTATTATATACCTTTTTCATCCATACTTGGCAGTCTCAAAAAACTACCAGGGGGCAATATTATCTGTTGCTCGACTATCATAATAAATTGGCAAATACATACATAGTAGAGTATCCTATAATTTATTACTGATATGCACATTATTATCACCATAACTTTCTATTGAAAGGTTGTAATAATAAGGTCTTATATGCGTCACTTATTTTGAACTTCTCATAAAGTTTTATGCCGAGTTAGTAAGTTACGGTGATACAAATCAAACTCGAACCCACTTTCCTGCACAGATTTCAGAAACAGCTATAAGTTGATAATATTTAATAGTTTAACATAACTTTTGTAAGAAGCAACAATATATTATGATGATTAGAAATGTCAAAAAGTGGCTCAAATCTAAAATCCCCTTCACCAAGGATTTAACTAAAAAACTAACTGCTAAAAAATGGCCTAAAAAGTCAATTGTATATTATCTAGGAAAGCGTTTTTTGGTACTAGAATCAGATATTAAAACTAAGGGTGCTAGTGGTTCAGATAGTGCAGTATTCTTTTTGACTAGAGAATGGGTAAAGCAAGGCTATGATGTTACTGTTTTCACTAATTGTGGAGTTCAAGAGGGTGTTTATGGAGGAGTTAAGTATGTTAACCATGAAAAAATTAACTGGTACGATACTTTTGATACTTTCATTATGTGGCGACATCCTAAAATGTTACCTTCCTATGTTAAAGCCAAAAGAATCTGGTTTGATTGGCACGATGTGATTACATTTGATCTTATATATTTAGCTCCGTATAATAAAATTTTTGTCAAAAGTTATTACCAGCGTAACCTATTACCAAAACTACCCGATAATAAGTTTGCAATAATTAATAACGGTGCAAATTCTGCTGTTTTAGAGCTTACTAAAAACCAAAAACAACCCTATAAATTAGTATATGCTTCTAGGTACTATCGAGGTTTAGAATTTATGCTGACCTGGGGATGGCATATTATTAAAAGAGAAATTCCACAGGCGGAACTTAATATTTACTATGGATGGACTAAGCGTGATAATAGTGAAAAATTAATTCCTTGGAAGCAGAAAATGACGGAATTAATGCAACAGCAAGGAGTAATAGAACATGGCAGTATCGGACACAACCAATTAATGTATGAAAAGTCTACTTCAGTGATTCATTATTATGGGTGTTCCTATGGAGAAATAGATTGTATTTCATTGCGAGAGTCAGCAATGGTAGGGTGCGTTCCTGTGACTACTAATTATGCCGCGATGAAGGAAAAAGATTATTGTATAAAAGTAGATGGTGATCCCGAGACAAAAGAAACTCAAGAGGCTTTAGCTTATAGAATTGTAGAGCTTTTAAACAATCCTCAAGAGTTAGAAACTATCAGGGAAGGAATTCAAGAAAAAGTTAAAAATGAAACTTGGGAACAGGTAGCACCATTATGGTTGAAAAATATTGATTCAGTATGATTAGATATCTCCAGAAATTATATAATGCTTTTGTCTAACCATTCTGTGAAACCTTATATGCAATATGCTTGCATTAGCTATGGTTATTAAAGTAACTATGACAATATTTTTAATCCTAAATATGTTGAAAATATCTTCTTTTTTGCCTCTTGTATTTTGCCTGGTTCTGTAATAAATTTTATCCTTTTTCGGAGAGATTTATTGAAATAAAATCAAATTATATAATGAAATAAAATGTGAGATAATTATTCTGTCTGGCAGTTTTAATAAGGAGGTATAATTAATGTTATCTAACACCTGTTCACTCTCAATTCTAGTAGCAAGAACAGACATACCTTTTATGATGCATACGATTCCTCATCTAGTTAGAATGAGTAATTTTAATTTTATTCAAAAAGTGTTGTGTATGGATACAGCACCTCTATCTGGAGATAAAGTTATGCGTCCTGGTGTTGGTACTCTAAGTGAACTCAGAGATTACTGTAATAAACTTATAAGTGAAGGTATTGTCGATCAAGTTGTGGATATTAACTATGACAAAACTTATCAACAACAAATGTACCAAAAACATTTTGGTAGTCCAATTAAGTATACCCATAACTATAGAGGTTATCCAATCTTGGGGTCAATTTTTCATATAGAATCTGTACCAGGCGATTATGTGTTGCATTATGACAGTGATATGCTTCTACATCAACAACCAGATTATAGCTGGATAGATGAAGGTATCAAGTTAATGGAGCAGTATCCGGAAATAATGGCAATTAGACCATTGACAGGGCCACCAACTGAGGATGGTACTATGTACCAGCAAAATAAGTCCCTAAAACCAGAAGCAGGAGGGTTCTATAAATTTCAATTTTTCAGCAGTAGAGTTTATCTGATTAACCGTAAACGCTTTGATAAGTTACTGCCATTGCCCATTTTGTGGCGTTCTTACAAGAACAAATTTCTTAATCGACTGCCACTAAGCATAAAAACCCTCTTAAACTACTATACTGGCAAAGGCAAGCTGGATTCTTGGGAGGTTATGGTATCTATGCAGTTAGAGAAAACTGACTATGTACGAGCAACTATGAGTTCCCCCAAGGCGTGGACAATTCATCCTAAAGATCGAAGTCCAGAATTTATCGGAGCTTTGCCAAATATTATCGAAAAAATAGAGCAAGGATGGTATCCACCTGAGCAAGCTGGACACTATGATTTTATTTCAAAATATTGGCTTTGAGCGAACAAAGTTAACGGAAAAATTGAGTTTTTGTCCTATCTTTCTCAGGGAGCTTTATGTTATGTAACTTAAACCATCATAGAAATTTAGCTCCCCTTCAAACTCTATAGTCAAAAATTTGCTATTTTAAAGATATTTTGGCAAAACTTCATAATAATTAGTTGAGTTGGTAATCAATTTGGGGTAAAACAAATATTAAATGTTGGAGCAACCATGAAATTGATAATTCCTATCGAGTTTTATCGTAAAGGTGGAGTTGAAAGAGTAATTTGTGGAACCATTGAAGAGCTAATTGAACAAGTAGAAGAAATAATATTAATTTTGCCAAAAAAGGAGATTGCTTATTTTCAAGAAAAGTTACCGAAGTCTCCAATAATCAAATATGAATCATTTACATTACCTCCTAAATCTTTACAGTCTCGAATACTTTCTGTAATTAATAAGTTTTCGTCTTTATCAGGTAATGTTAAAGCAAAAAAAATCCAAAGATTTTTTAAGAGTATCCGCCGTAAATATAAGAAGAAGTTGAGTATTAGATATTTAGCTAATCGTTATCAAGCTACTCATTGTTTGTACTTTTTAACTAATCAATTAACTCCACCCGGTCTTGATATTCCTTTAGCAATGGTAAGCCATGATGTATTCTGGAGATTTGCACCTCTAAGTTATCCAGAATCTTATGTTAGAAAATACGATTTAAGTTTATTGGAATGGCTGAGGAAGGTTGATATTGTTTTTACTGTTTCTGAAAAAACTCGCAAAGATATTATCTCGGTTTTTCCGGAGTTTACTAGCAAGATTACACCTATACCTAACTCTGGTTTTCCTACTAAGTCAAATACTTCACAGAAGTTGTTGACCATAGCAGAAAATTCCCATGAATCTAATGAAGGATTACCAATATTTTATTTGCCTTCTTCTTTTGGTATTTACAAAGACCACTTAACTCTGTTAAAAGCAGGTATTAAGCTTGCTCAAAAAAATCTGAAGTTTAAAATAGTTTTGATTGGTAAAGAAACTGATAACTTGATTTCTGGAAATATTAGTTTATCTCAGCAAGCTAATAGTCAAGAGTATATTGATTATTTGAATCAATGTCAGGAAATATCTCTGAATAATCAGAATATAATGCAGGAATATTTTGAGGGGTTAGGATATTGTTCCGATGAAGAGGTAGAAAAATGGTATCGGAAATCTTCCTGTGTAGTTTTTCCTTCTAAATATGAAGGTTTTGGTTTGGCTTTATCTGAGGCAGTTGTTCGAGGTTTGCCTGCTATTGTGTCAGATTTAGAAGTTTTTCAGGAGCAAGTAGAACTTTATAAATGTGAGGATATGGTAGATTTTTTCTCTGTGGGTGATGTGGATGCTTTAGCAGATTGTATGGAGAAATTTATTCTACATCCTAAGAGTAAGTTGTCTGCTGAAGAAGTAGATAAACGTTTTTCTCATTGGACTTGGAGAGAGACTGCTAAAGAGTATGTTCGTCTATTAGAAAATTTGTGAAAAGTTGGCAGTAAGTTGAATTTTAAACAGCAACAAGGTTGAGTGATGAATCTCAACTATAAATTTCAGTGGTATTTGACCACCTGAGTCAGAAGTTCTAGTCAAAATTTAACTCAGACGTTTGGGTTCAACCTATCCCACTAATAAGATTTTTGCTAAAAACCCTAAATGTTTTGAGAGTTAAAAACCAAAAATTCAGTTTTTTAAACACATTTTACTTAAAGAAATAAGTTTGTTAAAAATAGTGGGATAGGTTCTTTGGGTTGAAGCAATAGTCTGCTCAGGAGGCGATCGCTCAGAGTTTTATCTAAAATCTGATAACTAAGACGTTGCAGTTAA
Source organism: Okeania sp. SIO2F5 (assembly GCF_010692685.1). Classification (NCBI taxonomy): domain Bacteria; kingdom Bacillati; phylum Cyanobacteriota; class Cyanophyceae; order Oscillatoriales; family Microcoleaceae; genus Okeania; species Okeania sp. SIO2F5. The sequence goes on from NZ_JAAHGU010000094.1 coordinate 22,341, forward strand.
GTCCAAATATATTGTTAGTGATAGAGGCCTACGCTTAAAGCTTGATCTAAAATCTGATAACTAAGACGTTGCAGTTAAGTCAAAGTAAATCATCAGTCAAAGGAAGTTCTATCCAGACAATTATCTAAAATCTGATAACTAAGACGTTGCAGTTAAGTCAAAGTAAATCATCAGTCAAAGGATGTTCTATCCAGACAATTATCTAAAATCTCATAACTAAGACGTTATAGTTAAGTCTAAATATATAGTTAGTGATAGAGGCCTACGCTTAAAGCTTGATCTAAAATCTGATAACTAAGACGTTGCAGTTAAGTCAAAGTAAATCATCAGTGTAAATCATCAGTCAAAGGAAGTTCTATCCAGACAATTATCTAAAATCTGATAACTAAGACGTTGCAGTTAAGTCAAAGTAAATCATCAGTCAAAGGATGTTCTATCCAGACAATTATCTAAAATCTCATAACTAAGACGTTATAGTTAAGTCTAAATATATAGTTAGTGATAGAGGCGATCGCTCAGAGTTTTATCTAAAATCTCATAACTAAGACGTTGCAGTTAAGTCAAAATATATATTCAATAACTGAGACGTTTGAGTTGAATGAATAGTCAATTTAGGAGGCAATACCTAAAGCTCGATCTAAAATCTGATAACTCAATCGTAAAAACTATTTTCAGGTTTGCTTCTCTACCAGAATACACAGGATAAGCTAAAAGGCATTTAATTTTTATGTTCCCTATTATCTTTTTTCTGTCAGCTTTCCCAGAATTAGGGGTAAATCGTTTCAATGGGAAATAGTTTAACCACTACTTAAATCAATTCCTGTAATTAATTTTCCTAAAGTTCAGCCAATGCCTCATCTACCTTTTCCATCTTCCTTGTTACTTATTTCTGAGTTCAACAAATATCTGATACATCTGTTTTGCCAATTTTTTAGGATTCCACAAAGGCGCTAAATTATCTGGATTTTTTGACCTCTGCAAATGCTCCCGCACTGAATTTCTTAAACCTAAATCTTTACCTAATTTAATTCCCCATTCTGTATATTCTTCCCAACTCCAAGCTACTCCTATATCCAAATTTACATTCTGCAAAAATGAGTAACCCATTCTAGACAAATATTGTTCTCCAGCTCTAGTTATTATTGGTAAATTTGCCCATAAAGCTTCCAAATTATGAGTACCTCCATTGTAGGGATAAGAATCTAATAAAACATCTGCTATCTGATAAATTGCTCGATGTTCTTCTTCTGTTTGAGTTTGCCCTAAAAAGATAATTCGATTAAAGTCTACCCCTAAATTTTCAGATTCTTGAAGATAGGTTTGATAAATTACATCTACATCTCCTTGACCTTTACGAATTAATATACTTTCTGGTGTATGTTGCAAAATTTTTAATTGAGCGCGTACCATTTCTGGATTAGTTTTTCGCCCCGGAGCTATACACAAATAAACCATTTTATCTGAATCAATTCCGAGAGTATTTCTAGTCGCATTTCTATCAACCGAATGACTATCAAACCCATCCACAGCTACAGATGTTTCTGGCAATCTAACTAATTTTTCTAGATAATGTTTTTCTCTTCCTTGAGGATGGGTATACCAGTCACATAAAAAGTAATTACTTTCAGAAATATAGGGCGCATCAAAACCTAACCAGGAAACACAAACTTGTGCTGGTTGTTCATGAATAATATGTACATTTACTGGCAATGTCATTGAATCTAAATCTACTATTACATCTAACTTGTCTTCTAATGTTTGTTCGACAATTTCTTCATAGGATGGGAACCCATTAGGATACTTTTTCGGCCAATAGGTTTTGACAGACATTTGTTCAAATTTTTGAGTAATATCATCTCGCTTCAACGAACCTGTAATATATAGATGAACGTGAGGTGTAATTTGAGATAGTTCTCGAATTAAGGCTTCGCTACACCAACCTACAGAATGACGACGAAAATGTTTGGAAAGGAATCCTATTTTCAGGGGTTGGGAATTAGAAATATGAGTTTTTGGAGTTGGATAGTTTTTGATTATATTTTGATAATATTGTTTGGCTATTAATTTGTAAAATTTAGCGTTTCCTTCTAAGTTATCCCGGAGGTGAGGTACGGCAAATAAGAAAATTTCATAGAGTAGTTTTATTTCTACTTCGCTGAAGGTTTCACAGTTTTGATAAGAAAATTTTTCTACTTGTGAAAGTTTGGAGTTTGCCATGTCACTTACTCCAGATTGAAAATAGGCGAATAAAAAGGCAGTACCTGAAAGAATAGGAGCTATTTCTCCACAAGAATTACAAAAATTATCGGCTGCTTTTCTAGCTTGGGCAAGTTTAGTTGTATGGCTGAGTAAATCGCATAATTGTTGATGTGCTTCAACAAATTGTGGTTTAAGTTCGATAGCTTTTTCAAACAAAGCGATCGCTTCTTCCATTTTTTCTTGTTTAATAATATGTCCGATGCGAGAATATACTTCTGCCCAGTTTGGTTTAAGTTCTAATGCTTGATGATATTTTTCTAGTGCTGATTTTAATAATCCTTTATTGGAAAGTGCTGTTCCTAAGTTGGCATAAGCATCATAGGAATTAGGATTATATTTAATGGCTATTTGATAATGATAAATTGCCCGATCGTAGTCTCCTTTCAACAAGAAATTATTAGCTAGTTTTTCATTTAAGTGTTTGAGTTCTGGATTAATATTTAATGCTTTCTGATAATATTTTGCTGCTGCTTCTCTATCTCCTTGTTTACCTAAAATATTAGCTAGATTACTATAAGCTTCGGTATAATCTGGTTTGAGATTAATAGCTCTTTGATAACTTCTAACTGCGTCGTTAATTCTACTCAGTTTAACTAGGGTATTGCCTAATTTAAAGTGAAAGTCTGCCTCTACTATATCTGGTTGAATTTCTAATGCTTTTTCCCAAGATTCCAGAGCTTCATCAACTTTTCCTAAATATTGAAATAGTTTACCAATATTCCAATAAATACCAGGCAAATCTGGTTTTAAATAAACAGCCTTTTGATAATAAAACAGTGCTTGTTTATGTTGACCTAACTGCAAATAGACACTACCCACATTTCCATAAACTTCTGCAACTTCCGGTTCAATTTCTAATGCCAGATTATAAGCAGACAAAGCTGCTGCTAAATTATTTTGTCTGTAAAAAGCATTTCCTAAAGTTACATAACATGGAGCATAATCTGGTTGAATTTTTAAAGCTTCTTTACAGTGAGCGATTGCTACTGTTAAATCTCCTTGTCCGAGAGCAATATCGGCTTGATTTCTATAAGTTTCTGCTGCGGGATATTTTAAGAGTTTTTTGACAAATTCTGTTTCTGATTCTTGGTCTTTAAAGGTTTGACTTTGACTGAGTTTTTCCTGATTTTTTTTGACTTGGTTTAAACCGGGGAAATTATCGGTATTATTCTCAAAAGCTTCAAATTTTTGCTCTGGAATTAGATTTAAAGTAGTAGCTTGAATTTCATGGTCTTCATCAGATTCAATAATTTCTCGATTTGGATATACTGTGAATTTTTCCTGTTCTAGATATTGACTTGATTGATGCTGAATTACTGAATCAAGATATTTTTCTGTTTCTAATTCTTGGTGTTTAAAGGTTTTACCTTGAATGAATTTATCCTGATTTTTCTTGACTTGGTTTAAACCGGGGAAATTATCGGTATTATTCTCAAAAGCTTCAAATTTTTGCTCTATTGATTTATCTTTTTCTTTTGGGTTTAATACCCCACCGTCTACAGGGTATTTACAATTGGTTGAGGTTTGAGTCCCCATCCACTTTTTCCTTCTTCCTTTTTCCTTCTTCCTCTCTTGGTGCCCATTCCCTCCCTTGGTCAGCATTCCCTTACGACTGTTGTCGTCGCCGGATATGACCCCTTGCATCTGTCGCCGATGCGGGGTCGCACCGCTTCTTCCTTCTTCAACCTCAATTACTGAATCAATATATCTCTCTATATTATGATTATTTGCCAATGCAAAATCTTGCCATTCTGTGAATAAAATACCCAATTCTTGCTCAGTAATCTCAGGCTTTAGCAATCTATATAATTCAGCAAAAGCCTCTTGATAATTTGGTTTAATAGATAAAGATTTTTGATAATAATCAAGAGCAGCTTCAAAATCATTTTGGAGAGTAAAAACACCACCCAATTTAAAATAAACTTGAGGGTTTTCCGGTTCTAGTTGCTGAAAAATTTGATAACAAAAAATCGCCCGCTCAAATTCCCTTCTTTCAATAAATATATTTCCCAATATCAATCGAACAGATGGAATATTTGGATTAATCTCCAGCGCCCTTTCATAATTAAAAATTGCTAAATCCAACTGTCCCCGTCGATTATAAATACTGCCAAGATAAACATAAACTTCTGCCAAATTAGGTTGTAACTTTAACGCCTGAAAATAAGCATTAATTGCCTGTTCAAATTGATTTTTCTCTTGAAAAATATTTCCCAAAATTAAATACACAGAAGTCAACTGAGGTTGAACTTTAAGTACTTCTTTGCAACAAGCGATCGCTGCATCAAAATTACCTTGTAGCAAATATACCTCAGCTAACTTCTTGTAAGCTTCAACATAGTCTGGTTTAATAGTTAAAACTTTTTGATAAGCAACCATTGCTGTATAAAGTTGTCCAGAATCTTTAAGTTTATTGGCTGTCTTGAAATAATTTTCAGGTAACATTTTCATGGTAAACCCTTACAGGGGTAATACTTGAGACTGCACTTAATTTTTTGTTAATTCTTGGCAATAACTAGAATAAGTTCATCTAGTGCAGGATAGCGGAAATAACTGACCAGTTACAAAATCCTAAAACAATACAAATCAAAAATGATTGACTGTCAGATGTGCGTCTTAAATTCTGGAGGCGATGTGTGCGGAACCATTTCCGCACTTTAAAAGCGCCATAGGAAACCTCGCCAATTAGCACTCGCTTTCAAATGCATGACTTTTAACCTCCCCGTAGCGACACTAGGCATTCCCTACTGTAATTAGTGCTTTTTTAGGATGTTTTTGCCTAAGTTTTGTAATTCTACAATATTAAAACTCTACACTGAAAACGAATGTGGGTTTTGTGGGTACGTTGCGTCAACTTCATATTCTCTAGAGTCTAACAAGGAGTAATTCTCCATCCCAAGTCCTTCCCTAAACTTAGATTCAGTTTCCTCTAATAAAACTTGTGAAATAGACTTCCATTGCTCTCGACTCTCCCAGTAAACTACGATAATAACTTCATTACCTCTGTAGCTATCAAGCCAGACTTCTTTTTTTAAAAAACCCATTTGTAAAGCTAGGAAAGATGTCCAAATTTCTCGATCCTTTTGGAGAAATTCTTCTTTTAAACTATCTTCGATCTTGAATTGTAGCCATTCAATTATCATGGTATTTATAGCAATAGAGAAAAAAGCATACTTGACTTTAACCTGCCAATTAGTTTAGGTAAGTTAGACAGTGCTGATAATTTGATCTGGAGTATTAAGGTATGATAACAGAACAAGACCCCACAAAATTAATGAAACAGCAAGTCGGTAAAGCTGCTGCTGACCGCATTAAATCTGGAATGATAGTGGGGTTAGGCACAGGATCGACCGCTGCCTATATGATCCAGTTTTTGGGGGAACGCCTACAAAGTGGCCAGCTAAAGGATATTAAAGGTATCCCTACCTCCTTTCAGTCAAATGTATTGGCTAAAAAGTATGGTGTACCATTAACCACCCTTGATGAAGTTGACCACATGGATATTGCAATTGATGGTGCTGATGAAGTTGACCCACAGAAAAATCTCATCAAGGGTGGTGGAGCAGCTCATACCCGTGAAAAAATTGTGGACTGTCTGGCAGAACAGTTTATTGTAGTGGTAGATAGTTCTAAATTAGTAGATAGGTTGGGTTCTACTTTTTTGCTCCCGGTAGAAGTTATACCGATGGCAATGACTCCTGTAATTCGGGGGATTGAAAAACTTGGTGGTCAACCAGAATTACGGATGGGGGTGAAGAAAGCTGGCCCTGTAGTGACTGACGAAGGTAATCTGGTTATTGATGTCAAGTTTGATTCTATAGATAACCCTGCAGAGCTAGAAAAAAGTTTAAATAATATTCCTGGCGTTTTGGAAAATGGTTTATTTGTAGGGGTTGCTGATGTAATTTTAGTAGGAGAAATTCAGAATGGGCAACCAATAGTTCGAGAAATTTCTTGAAGAAGATCGCCAATGAAATATACTTACCAATATCTTATATATCCAGCAAACGTGCCAGAAGTTAATACTAAACAACTGGCTCAGGATTTGTCGATATTGGTACAACAGAATCCTAGGAGAAGGCTTTGAATGATCGGAGCAAAACAGATGTCCAGTCAATGTCTGCCCTCTAATTTGTAATTTACTAAAGTTAAAATATCAACCAAATTACTACAACCAGAAGAAGCAATTACCAAAGTAGAATATCTTGATGTTTCCCAAATTTATTCAACAGTTTTGCTAGATGTCTGTCAAAGAGTAGAAACAACATTTTCTAGATTTTTAGCAGGAGGTGATAGTCATAGGAAACGAAGGGGTAAGCCTAGGTTGAAAAGTCAATCTAGACCTCGTTAATTGAACTTTCCTCATGGTAATGATTCTTGGTTAAAGTTTTGATAAATTAATGGTAAATGGTGATATATTTTAATT